>CBINJX010000216.1:0-7567 GCA_966251085.1 uncultured Verrucomicrobiales bacterium | reverse complement strand
GCACCAGTGAACCGGCGGCTGCCACGGCGTAGGAGGTTGAGGCCAGTTGCCCCGCTCCCTGCAAGCGGACGGTCCCGCCATTTACATTCAAAGAACCCGAAAACGGCGATGCACCATTGAGAACCAATGTCCCCGCACCGGCTTTCGTCAGCGAGCCAGTCCCGGTAAGGATGCCGCTCAGCGTCGCATCGAAGCCATTGGTGAAGATGGTGGAAGAAGAGGCAACAGAGATGCGCCGGCTGCTCTCCCATGCGCCTTCGAGCCTCAGTATTGTCCCGTTTCCAAGATTCAGCGCTCCGCCATTTCCAAAAGCGGCATCGGAGTTGATGATCACCTCGCCTCCATCCAGCAACGTCGGGCCGGTATAGCTGTTCTCACCGGCAAGGGTGATCTTTTGCCCCGTGGAACTGAAAACCCTCAATCCTCCGGTTCCACTGATCGTCCCGGCATGGATCAGGTGTGTATCGGCCGATGAAAGCGCCGAGAGCACACCGATCCCGGTATTCACCTGAAGATCCCGGGCGAGAGTCACAGTACCGGCCCCGGTGTATTCGAGGCCGGCATTGTTTCCGTTGATCACAATGGCCGACGAATCCGTGCCCAAGCCTGACAATGCGGTGAAACTCACGATTCCCGCATTGATGGTGAGTGGCCCCGTGAAAGTGTTGTTCCCGGACAATGCCAGGGTCCCCGCTCCTGACTTGGTTAATCCCCCGCTACCGCTGATTACTCCCGAGACCGACATCGTACCAGTCGTGAAAATGTTGGCCTCCACCGCTCCGAACGAGAGGGAGTTACTGATCGAAGTGTTATTCGTTCCAAGGACCGCACCACTCGCGACGGTAATCACCCCCGTGCCATTGATTGTCCCGCCTCGGAGGAACAGAGAATTGATCGTCCGTGGAAGAGTGTTGGAGCGGGTCCCAGCAAACTGGACGTTTGGGACCACGGCCGAACTTGGCCAGGAGTCCGTGTACTCCGTGCTGGAAAGCCCCCGAATCCCTCCTGCCGCCGAGTAAGTCACAAATCCAGCACCTGCGCCTGTAGCGGAACCGTCGCTGATCGCCCACGGAATGATCGGCGTCTGGACACCTGTCCCGCTGCCTGAAAGCTGTGGCGCATCCGTGCTGACGAGCCTCGCATTTCCGCTTCCTGTTCCGATGCCCCGGAAAAGTATCGTCCCCCGCTCCACACGATTGAGCCCCGCAGTGTTCAACTGCAACTGCCCGGAACCGGCTGATAAGGTCACAGTGGAATAACCTGCACTGCCGAGGACACCGATGGTCTCGCTCTTCGCGCCCCCGTTTGAGGTTGGGTCGATGAATATCAACTCACCATTTCTGAGCGTCACCGGGGCCGTGTCTCCGATCCGGTTGGAGGCTCCCGATTCGTGAGCATCAATCCGGAGGCGGCCACCCGCGTTCACATGGAACGCTGAGCTGTTGACCGCACTCCCGTTGCTACTGAACGTGAGTTGGCCACCTCCGAGGGAAGCGAGAGTTGGCGTCAGGCTGATATCGACAGTTGTCGGTCCGGTATAGGTCGAAGCCCCCGTCAGGGTGAGTGATGTATTACTACGCAGCGACAGGCCTACCTGCGGGGTGCTGCTACTGATCACCCCACCAAGAATGGCGCCGTCCGAACTCGCGACGCTCAACGTCGAGTTCAGCGAGACATCATTGGTGAAAGTCCCTGCACTGAAGCGCAGATTTCCGTCGTTTACCGTAAGCGTTCCCGTGCCCAGGGCTGCCGGATTGGTAAGGCGAAGCGTACCGGAGTTCAGTGTGACTCCGCCCGAATAGCTCCCTGCGCCGCTCAGCGTGACGCTTCCCAGATCGGGCGAGGCATGGGCTCCAGAGATGATGAGGCCGGCTGCCCCCCCGGTTTCACTGATGTCCCCGCTGATGGTCAGGTTTCCGAAACCGAGGTTCGTGATGCGTCCCCCGGCTCCGTCGGTCAGCCGGATTGGTGACGAAATCACGGCGCTTCCATATCCAGAAAGACGGATCTCGGGCGTGATACCGCCGAATGAGAGCGCATTGCCGGGAGCGCTCGCGATGGTGATTGGTCCCTTACTGGTAGAGTCGATTACCAGCCTCTGGAAAACAAACGGATCCCCAAGATCGTTTGTCGCGGTGTAAGAAGCATTCCCTGCCGCCGTAAAAACGAGTTCAAGTCCTGCACCGCCGCCCGGCGCCGGCGCAGAGCCATCTGTCCAGTTTGCATCGACGCTCCACGAGCTACTTGCAGGGACCTTCCAGACTTCCTGAGCACTCGTTACTTCGGATGAAATGACGCAGGTGATCAACGATGCGATACCGGTTGTTAAGATCGAGGGAAACCTCGCAACCCGTGACCTCTTGGAAACTCGAATTCGTGCGCAGCCCATTTTCACAGGCCGGCGAGGTTAGGGGAGGAGGCAACGCGGGCAAGCCGCATTTTGAGTCCCGACCATTTCGAAGAAATCCGGGAGAGATAGCTCTTTGAGGCCCTTTTGCATGGCATCCGTTAACTGAAGAGCATGTAAAACGGGGCGCATATGGAGTGCGGTGGTCCCGCGCCTGCGGGACGAGGCACCGCTTTGGAGGGAGGGTTGTGGACCTGCGCAGAGGGTATGTGGATCTGAGAGTGAGCGAACATCGTACGTGAGCGGTGGGTAAGAAGGCGCGCTTCCTTTACAGGAGCGGTCCTCTGCCTCCCACTCCCCACCGCCTTCGTCCCCTGGCAAAGCGGCGTCGCGCTGTCGCTTGCCGCCGCACTCCAAAAAAGCCCCGTACGCCACGGCTTACTCAGCGGACACGCGCTCCAGTCGCGCTTCGCGGTAGAGCCCGAGTTCCCGGAGACGCTGCTGGCGCTTCTGCTCTTTGGGCCACTTATCTGAGGCGTAGAAGTCCTGCCACGCTTGCTCGACGATCTTTGCGATCTTTTCGTGATTGGCCTCGGTATTGCGAGCGATGATCTTCAAACTCGAAGGAAGATAAATCGCAGTCGGGCCATCTTGAAATGGAACACCACTCGCGTTCAGAAAATCATTCGGTGAGCCAGAAGCTGATGATGACACTCCCGAGACGAAGTAATGGCCAGGAACAAGGTACTCCTTCGTGAGCAGCTGCGACTCGTCAGGCTTCTCCCTAATTGTGATTGAATTCGGTTCAACCGAAGCCACCCCACCGACTTGTTTTGCAAGTTCCTGAATGACCTTCAGCAGTGAAACCTTCTTCGCAGCATATCGGATTTTTCGCTTTGAAAAAGGTCCATGCTCCGCGGTGCGACCCTCCAATCCAGGAATCGGTGCCCAGAAGAATTCTCAAGCTCAACGCTCACTTGGATTCCACGTTTCTCGGGCGAAGGTTCGTTCACGTCCCATAGCCTGCTCAGTTCAGTCAGACGGTCTGTCGCCTCCAGCAGAGTCACATTGAGCAGGCTTACCTCCCCGAGGATCAACTTCTCGGCGTGCTGCCTCATCGGAGCAGCGGCATCCGGCTTCTGCTTGGGTACTTCCGGGCCGGGAATCGGTGTTGGAATTGTATCCTCATGTGCCTGTTGGATAAGATTCAGCGCCTCTTCCGTGTGCCTCACAAAGAGACTCCTGCCACCGGCAAGCGCCTGCAACTCAGTTCCCGGGTGAAAAGTGATACCGAATCTCCGGAGGTAATGTTTCGGATCCTTACGTATCTCCTCGGCAATCTTGGGATCGATTCCTAACTCGTCACAAAGGACAGGATCGTTGAAAACGAATGGGAGGGTTCTCGTGGTTAGGTGTGCGAGAAAAGCTGCTCCCCGGACTACCTCCAACCTTCCGCCACTCAAGCCAACAACATAACGCAGAGTCTCAGATACGGGAATATTTGCCAGAGATAGAGTGACCCCCTGCGAGGCTGCTGGAGATGGGGCGATCGGCGTGTAACGCGACGGTGCCATCCCAGGGATCGCAGGCGATGGAGGTTGAGAATCCCCGGCCTTTATCGGCTCATACTTTTCCTCGAACTTCAGATCTTCGGAAGGGCTCACTTCGCGAATCTTTTTGCGAATCGCCTCCAAAGCCTCAGCAGGCGTCAAATCTTTGATCTCGAACCGAGGGATGATGATCTTTTCCGCCCGCTCCATCGTCACGTCGTCAAGTTCGACAGTCGAAAGTCGGTGGGTGGATGGATCTGGAGAAGCGGCAGGAAGGCTTCCGCTCAACAACACGACGCAAAGCGCTATCCGGGGGATCAGTCTCACGAAGCGCAGTGTAGAGGGAATGGAGAGCGCTACAACAGGCGAAATCGGGCGATCTCCATCCGGGGAGAACGCATAGCTGCCAGATATCGTCCGAACTCTGTCGAGCGTTGGAGCAGTGCTGCGAAGCATCATTCCAACCTCCCTGCGGAAGATCTACACCTTGAACGGCATCAAACCACGCGTGCTTCCATCGAGCCGTTTCTTGCCCGTTTCGGCCCGCCTCTTGCAAATCATGACTGCACCGAGCCTGAAGCTCGGCAGATCAAGCTCTGAGCTTCATCGACAAAGCTCCGGGCTCGGCGAGCAAAGCTCAGGGCTCGCCCACCCAAGCTGCGAGCTTTGCACATGAAGCTCGGAGCTTCGTTGATGAAGCTATGGAGCTTCGCCCGGAAAGCCCTGAGCTGGATGCATGAAGCTCAGAGCTTGATCTGCCAAGCTCCCGGCTTGGTGAAGGAAGCCTACTGCTCGGCAGGTGAAGCTCGGGGCTTGGTGAGTCAAGCCCGCAGCTCGGCCACCTTAAAACGTTTAACTTCAGGACGTTATTTCCGCAGAAACAGAACAGCGAGAGGGATGAACGGCCGATATGTGCCGATAAGCAGTTCTTGCCACTCAAGAAACAAATCTCACCGCCGTACAAACATCCGCCACACGCCATTGAACGAAACGCGGGCCGAACTCAAAATACAGTAAACCAGAAAAATCAGTCCTCGCAGCCGGTGCGATTGAGCTTACCACCCAGAGATTTGGAGTCAGAGTCCGGCAGGCACTCCTCGCGACTGATCCACGGTCCGAAGCTCCGCGCCACCATACCGCCTGCGCCCGACCAAAAAGATGGAGGCGGCACCTGCCTCGTTGAACTCGGCAGAGAGCCGCCTCTACACATTCAGGCTTCGCTCATTCTTTCGTCATTCGTCATTCGCATTTCGTCAGTCCCCTCAGGGCGTATCTTCCTCCCCACTCTCGCCGCTCTGCTCACTCTCCTCGATCTGACGAAGAACATCGGAGCGGTCTTCCACTTCGTCCCAGACATCGCGGCTGACGTAGATCGGTGCCTTCTGCTGGATGGCCAGGGCGATGCAATCACTGGGGCGACCGTCGAGCTCGACAATCTTGTTCTCAAACAGCTCGTTTTCGCAGCTCACGATGAGCCGCGCGAAATAGGTCTCGCTCTTGAGATCATTGATAATCACCCGATCGACCTTGGCCCCGAGCGCCTGCATGAGATGACCGATGAGGTCGTGCGTGAGGGGGCGCTCCTTGGGAGTCTCATTGATGAACATGGAGATGGCCGCACCGACGCTTTCGTCCACGTAAATCACGAAAACCTTGTCGTCGTTGCCGATAAACACCGCTCGACCCGCGTTAAACGGCAGTACCGTGCGGATCTCAACCGGAACGACAGATTTATTCATAAGGTGAAACGCTAACGCGATGGCTCTCAGCTCTCAAGTCTGAGGTCTTTTGTGGAATTGGTGGCAAGGAAGTTCAAATCCTCCTCGTCTTCTGCCTTTTCCGACTCGCTGCCGCCTCTCGGAAGATCATTCGCGAGAAAAAGAAACGAAGGGGAAAAACCAGGCGGTGAGGGGGTGAGCACGTGCATCAACACACGCTCTGCGGAGAAGTTCGCACGCGGAACGCTCCGCAGACGCGAAACAGGCAGGATTTTTTGCAACGCACCAGTTGCAATCACTCTTTGCGGTCCTACACTGCGCGTCCGCCATGAATCAGCCTTGGGATATTCCCGCCGCTATCTCTCTCTACAATATCGACCGTTGGGGTACAGGTTACTTCACCATCAACGAGGCCGGGAACATCTCTGTGTTGCCAACGCAGAATCCGAAGACGCCGATCGATATCATGGAGCTGATCGCGGAGGCGAAGGAGCGTGGGCTCACTTTCCCGATGGTGCTGCGCTTCCAGGATTTGCTTCGGCACCGGGTGCATCGGATCAACCAGGCCTTCGCGGATGCGGTGGCCGACATGAAGTACAACGGTGTCTATCGCGGTGTCTTTCCGATCAAGGTAAACCAGCTCCGCGAGGTGGTGGAGGAGATCATGGACGCCGGTCAGCCTTTCCACTTCGGTATCGAAGCCGGGAGCAAGCCGGAACTGCTGGCCGCCCTCGCCATTCATAAGGATCCGGAGAGCCTGATCATCTGCAACGGCTACAAGGATGCGCTTTTCGTCCATAACGCCCTGCTCGGCCGCAAGCTCGGCAAGAAGGTGATCATGGTCGTGGAGAAGCTCGAGGAGCTTTATCAGATTCTGCAGGTTTCCAAGGAAGTCGGCGTGGAGCCGATGATCGGCATCCGTGTCCGTCTAGCGGCTAAGGGGTCCGGCAAGTGGGCCACGAGCGGTGGTGAGAATGCAAAGTTCGGTCTCAGCACTGCGGATCTCGTCTCTGCCAGCGAAACTCTGAAGAAGGCAGGGCTCGCGCATTGCCTGAAGCTCGTCCATTTCCACGTCGGTTCTCAGGTGCCGGATATCGGCACGATCAAGCGCGCCGTCAGGGAGGCGAGCCGTTTTTACGCCAAGATGGTGAAGATGGGCCACGAGATGGGTTACATCGACGTGGGCGGCGGTCTGGGTGTCGATTACGACGGTTCACGTACAGCTTTCGAAAGCTCCACGAACTACTCCCTGCAGGAGTACGCGCGGGATATCGTCTGGAACATCATGGACGTCTGCGACAGCGAGAAGGTCGCGCATCCGACGATCATTTCCGAGAGCGGCCGCGCCCTGGTGGCGCATCATTCGGTGCTGATTGTGGAGGCCTTTGGTTCGATCGAGAAGGATCGTCCGCTGATTAAGGTCGATCCGACCGACAAAGATCCGAAGCTCCTGACCGACATCCTCGACATTCACAAGAATCTCACGCCGCAGAACCGGATGGAGAGTCTGCACGATGCGCAGCAGATCAAGGAGCAGGCGCACTCGATGTTCGATCTCGGGTATCTGGAGCTGGAGAGCAAGGCGAAGATCGAGACCATCTTCTGGCAGATCGCACAGCGAATCGTGGAGTTCTGCGCGGGCATGAAGTACGTGCCGGACGAGGTAAAGGAGCTGGAGACGGCTCTGGGCGACCAGTACGTCTGCAATTTCTCCGTGTTCCAGTCGCTGCTCGATCACTGGGCACTGGGTCAGCTCTTCCCGGTGATGCCGATTCATCACCTGGACAAGTACCCGGAGCGTCAGGGTACGCTGGTGGATATCACCTGCGACTCGGACGGCAAGGTGAGCAAGTTCATCGATCTCCAGGACGTGAAGGAGACCCTGCCTCTGCACAAGCTGACGCCGGGTCAGCCGTACTACATCGGCTTCTTCCTGATCGGACTGTCGGCGC
>CBINJX010000215.1:0-7582 GCA_966251085.1 uncultured Verrucomicrobiales bacterium | reverse complement strand
TTTCAATGTGCTCTGGCTGGGCGCCGAGACTTTGCCAGCGCTCGATATCCGCGCTGTCCTGAACAAAGAAGCGGTCGATCAGCCCGAAGATGGGGCCGGTGAGCCAGCGGAAGCGGCGGAAGCGCCGCTCCGAGCGAGGCGAAAGGCGCGGGATCATGGCGATCGGGATGCCTTGCTGCCTGGCCATCGCCAGAAGATTGGGCCACATCGCTTCGATGAATACCAGTTTCCGGGGGCGGATGATCTCGATCGTACGGCTGACGAACGGTGGAAAGTCGAGCGGGTTGTAGATGGGGAGCAGCCGTTCCGATGAGGCCGTAACCGCTTGTTGATATCCGGTGGAGGTTGTAACGGAGAGGGCGATCCGGAGTTCGGGAGCGAGCTCAAGCAACTGGCGCGCGAGCTTCAGGGCAAGCAGGGTTTCGCCGACGCTAATGGAGTGAATCCAGATCCATTCTCCTTTACTGAAACGCTCGCGGATCTCGGGGGTGAAAAGGCCAAAACGTTGTCCGAAGTTCTCGCGGTAACTTCCGCGGCGAAACATGCGGGCGAGGAAACTCGGTAAGAGGCCGAGGAAGACCAGCGGAAAGAATGCGTTGTAAAGCCGCAGCGCGCGACGGGCGTCTGCAGGAAGCGGGCGTGGTGAGGACTCGGGCATGCGCAGACAGATGCCACGGTGTCGCCTGCGCAGAGGCAAGACGGAAAGCGGCAGCTAGGCCGGCTGTGAGGTGTCCAGTTCTGCTCGTCGCAGGATCGCCACCTCTGTCGCACCGTAACGTTTCTGCCGGATGCACTCCCAAGCCGTTCCTACGGGGAGTTTTGCACCGGGGGTGTGCTCCAGTATGAACAACCCGTCAGGCGCGAGCGCTCGGAGAAGGTTCGGCGCATTGAGTAGCTCCGTTGTGAAATCCCGGTCGCCGGGTTTCTTTGCATACGGTGGGTCCGCAAGGATCAGGTCAAAGCCGTGTTCCGGTGCCACCTTGTCCAGATAGCTGAAGATATCCATCTGGTGGACCGTTCCTCGGAGCCGCGTCTTTTCGAGATTCTTGTGAATGGCCGCCACAGCCTTTGCATCCTTCTCCACGAGCGTCGCCTCTGCGCATCCGCGGCTCAGGGCTTCTATTCCGAGGCCTCCAGAGCCAGCGAAGAGATCGAGCACTCGCTTGCCCTCTATCCACTCGCCAAGGCTCGAGAAGATCGCACCCTTTACCATGTCCATGGTCGGGCGGAGATCAGTTTTCGGGGTAATTAGCGGGATACCTCCGGCGGAACCAGCGACAACTCTCACGCGATCAGGGATGAAGGGGTGCGGAAACTAAACACAGGGAGGCGCAGGGAATACGAAAGCGGATCGCACGCCAAGGGAAAGGTGATGCGAGTAGGGGAGTGCTCAGTAATCAGGTGCGGGCGCCTTGAAGGCGAAACTGCCGCTGCGAGAAAAGGTTTTCTACCACGGAACACTGAGCACTTCCTGATCAGCACGCCGCTCTTGCCGGCTAATTTTCGTTGCTCGCCGCCTCTTCTTCCTTCTCGTCGTCGTGCTCCTCGTCGTCTTTTTTCTTCTTATCGTCTTTCTTTTTCTTCACGCCGAAGATGCTCGATACGAGGCTGTCGAATTGGGACCCGATGTTCTGGCCGACGAGTTGATCCAGCAGGTCGCTGCGTGGCTTATCTGTTCTTCCAGTGATCTTGAAAGCGATCGCGCGTCCGCCCTCGGCATCTGGCGGACCGAAATTATCACGAACAAATCCGGGAAGTTGTTTCGCCAGGCGCTGGGTCAACCCCAGTTCGGCATCCAAGGCCAGTTTGCCGTCGAAACGAGTCAATCCCTTGGCTGTTAGCCGGATATCCGGTGCGTCGAGCACGAGGTTGTCGATGAAGGCTTTTTCATCTGCGATCCGGAAGTTGGCGCGTCCTTCACGCAGGCGCAGATTGGCCAGTTCGGAGATCTGCAATACCTGGCCGAGTGTCTGGAAAAATTCCAACTGACGGAACTGCCCATTTGCCAGCATGACCTCTCCTTTACCTTTGGCGCGTTCCGCCTTTTTTGCGCTTCCCTGGAGTTCGATGCTTCCATTCATTGTGCCGGAGGCTTGTCCATCCGGCCATCCCGCATCCGCGGTGACTTTTGCGAGGTCGACGTTCGCGAGCCGCAAATCCAGGTCGAATGGTGCGTCCTTCTTTTCCGGGACGATGGCCAGCTTGCCGCTCACCGCCCCCCCGCCGAGGCCGGCATGCAGCTCCGGGAGCGTCAGCTCACCTTTTGTGTAAGCGAAGGGCGACTTGAGATCATTGAAGACCAGCGCTTCTTTCCATACCACGCGGCCGATATCCACGGTGCCTTCGATGCGCTCGGGCTTTTTCAAAGAATAATTGATCCGTACATCGTTCCCTCGCGCGACCGGTAGCCCTTCCGTGTTACGCAGTTCGATCGAGCCGTCACGAATTTCGAAAGCCTCTACCTCCACGCGGAAGCCGTCGCTTCTTTTCTCGGGTTCTGGTAGTCCGGCGGCTTTGTTCCGTTTCTTCTCGCCCGTATCCGGCAGGGCGGGCAGTACCCAGCGTCCCTCGGAGTTCTGAGCCCAGACGATCTTCGGGCTGTCCAGGATCATTCTCGAGATCGCCAGTTTTCCTTTCAGCAGCGGGAGGATGCGATATTTGGCGGAGAACGAACTGGCTTCCATGAAATTGCCGGCATCTCCGGGAACGGTGATTCCGGCAATGCGAAGCCCGCCCCAGGGCGTCACGCTTGCATTGGTGATTTCGATTGGGATCCGCAGGGCTCGGCTGATTTCTTCCTGAATGCGAGCCTGGGTTCCAGGCGACTGCACATACAGGTTTACCGCGACCATTGCGGCCAAGGTTAATACCAGCAGGGAGGCGACAGAAATGAGAATAACCTTGGTAAGTCGATTCACAGCGCAGAAGTTAACGCTCGACAATCGAAAGGAAAGGGCGAATCGAACGCCCCTCCATGGAAGAAATCCTCGTGATTCTTAATCCAGCTGCACGAAGCACCCGCGCCCGGGAGGCTTGGAAGAAGATTGGCGACCTGCCGAACTCTGCCACCATCCACACGACCTCGGCGCCGGGAGACGCCCGGGCCATTGCTTCATGGGCGGTGGAAAAGGGATACCGGATCGTCGTGGCTGCGGGAGGCGACGGCACGGTAAACGAGGTGGTGAACGGGCTGGCGGGGTCCAATACAGCTCTGGGAATCCTTCCAGTCGGTACGATGAATGTGTTTGCCGCGGAGTTGGGCCTGCCCAATCGCGTCCGCGAAGCATGGCGGGTGATTCAGGCCGGGCATATCCGTGAGATCGATCTCGCCTGCGCGAATCGCCATTACTTCGTCCAGCTCGCCGGCGTGGGGCTCGATGCTCAGGTGGTCAAGGAGACGAGCTGGCAGGCGAAACGCAATCTCGGACCGCTTTCGTATGTGATTTCCGCAGCGCAGATCATGGCCCGCAAGCCACCCAAGTTGATTGTCGAAGCGGATGGCGAGAAGATCGAGGGCTCGTTTGTGCTCATTGGAAATGGCCGCTTCTACGGCGGGCCGGTGGCATTCTTCCGCGATGCTCGGATCGATGATGGATTACTCGATGTCCTGATTTTCAAGAACCAGAGCCATCTCGATATCGCGCGGTACCTGGCGCATATCCTCGTCGGGCAGCATGGACGGCTCGGGGACGTGAAGTATCTTCAGACTCGCAAGCTTCATGTGGAGAGCGAAGAGGCGGTGCCCGTGGAGGTGGATGGAGAATTGACGGCCGAACTGCCAATCACGTTTCGCGTGGCCGCGAAGAAGCTGCGTGTGGTGGTGCCGCGGGGCAAGGGTGAGCTGAAGTGAGAGGCGAGCCTGGAGAGGCCGTTGAGAGCCTCCAACATTAATGCGGAGCGCGTGAAGGCGCGGGGAAAGTAATCAGTTCAGATTCCGCTGCCGGTCCCGGCGGATCGAGGCGGGTGGGAGCTGTTTACTGACTTCTGCGCACTGGGCACTTTCAGCCCCTCTGCCCCCACTCGAGCATAGGGCTAGCCCGATGCGCCCGATGATCAGCGCGCGCCGGGATGTTTCGCTCCGATGTGTTTTCTGGGAGGGCGATGGTGCTCTTTCAGATAAAGTCAATCCTAAACCGTAGCAACTAACTTTTGTTCATTTATGGCTTCTTCGCGACAGATGACGCCTTCGACACGGCCCTGGCCGACGGGCCAGCCGTCGGTGACGGCGATTTTGATTGCCCTGCTCGCGGCGGCCGGATCTGCCGAGTGGTTTTTCACGCTGCTGGATCGCGGCGAGACCGTGCAGGATGGCGCTGTGACGCAGTGGCTCGGCTTGAGCGCCAACTCCATTGCGGAAGGACATTTCTGGCAGTTTTTCACCTTCATGTTCCTGCATCTCGGGCCATTCCCGCTGCACCTCGCGGCAAATCTTCTTGGCCTATATTGTGCCGGGCGTGAAGTGGAGCCGATCCTCGGTTCGAAACACTTCCTGGGACTATTTTTCCTCGGCACCCTGTTTGGCGGCGTCGTGCATTGGTTGGCCGGGATGGCCGGTTGGGTGCCTGCCGACCTGCCATTGGTTGGCATTTCCGGCGGTGTGATCGCTGTCCTGGTGGCTTTCGCGACGATTCTTCCCGATTTGGACGTAAACGTGCGGCTCTTCTTCGTGCTCCCCGTGCAGATGCGGGCAAGGCAGCTTGGCCTGGGGGTGACAGTAGTCGCTGCGGCACTATGGGCCAGCCAGACTGCTATGGCGATCGGCCCCGATGCCATGCTGGGCGGTGCGTTGCTAGGTTGGTTCTATGTAAAGCAGTTGGGATATGGATCGCCGTATGCCGTGCAGAGATTCCTCTATAATCGCCGGCAGCGCGAAGCTCGGATCGCCCGGATGTCTGTCGAGCAATTCATCTGCGAAGAAATCGATCCCATCCTGGAGAAGATCTCACAGCAGGGCATGCACAGTCTCACACGCGCTGAGCGGAAGCTGCTCGAGCATGGCCGTGAGCGGATCGTGGGGAAAGCCGCCCACAGCTAACGGCGACAGATCAGACGCAAAATTGGTTGGGGCGAGCAGGGCGGGCATCTTTTCAGGTGCCCGCCCTGCTCCTCTGAAAGTGAATAGTTGAGAGCAACGAACGAACGAGGGCGTGCGTGAAGGCGGTGAAGAAAGTAATCAGTGAGTCAGTAATCAGTCATCAGTGAGGCTTTCTCAATGAGGCATGCCCACTTGGCACTTTCACTCGGCACTTGGCACTTTCAGAGAAGTATCGAGTTGAGAGCCACGCACCGGCGGATCAGAGCGGGTGAGCGTTGCGAAGCAGGGGCTGTTTACTGACTTCTGAGTACTGAGTACTGAGTACTTTCTTCCCGCCTTCACGCGCTCCGCATCGTTGGTTGCTCTCAACCCTTCCCCCCTTACCGCTCCAACGTCCCTTCCACCATTTTGCGGACCCGGCGGAGTTGTCGTTTTTCGAGCCGGCTGGATGAACGCGATTCACTGTATTCGAGTAATGTGATCATCGCGCAGCCCATCATCAGCTTGGTCCGGGCGTCGCCCGACACGCCATCGATTGGCACCATCGGTCGTAGTCCCGCTGCTTCCCGCACCTTTTCATGGTTCCGGAAGAGCCACTCGAGGAGCATCGACTGGCTCAGCTTTCCGTCGCGGGTAGGACATCCGAGACTGATGCAGAGGCGTACGAGGGAGCGGCTGATCTGGGCATAGACGCTCAGTTCTTCGATCGAGAACAGTTCGCGATCTTCGTCGCGGTATTGCAGGAGGGGATCGGGGTGATTCACGGCCGTTCCTAGTTGAGCAGAACACGCGCCTCGGCAAGTAGATGCGATTAGTTTTTTTCGGGAGCGGGCCGGAGGGAATGACGAAGTTCGAATGTCGAATGACGAAGGAATGGCCGAAATCCGAAATTCAAAGAGGAGCCTGACTGCCGGAATGACGTATCCACCTCGGCGTTCGGGCTTTGAGCTTCTTTCGACATCCGCACTTCGTCATTTCCTAGCATGAGCACCTCGGCCCTCCTCCTTCCATCGCTCCCGGCTCCGCTCGAGTTGCCGCCGACAGCGTTGCACCGCATACAGGAGGCATGGCCGGAGAGCCTCCCATCCCTTGCGGAGATCCTCTCGTCCTTTGAGGACCACGGCTTCGCTCTGGCGCATCTCCTCGCAGTTTCTCCCATCTCCACCGACAAGATCTGCAACGATCCGGAGGCACTTGCCTGGCTTGCGCGACCCGAGGTTCACGCAACCGAGCGAGGCCCGATCCAGATGCTCGCAGCCTGTGAGGCGCTCCGGACTGAGCCCGGCTTCGATCCGCAATTCCGGGCGCTCCGCCGCATGAAGCAGCGCGAAATGCTCCGGATTGCTCTTCGTGAGGTCGCTGGGTGGTCCACAGTGGAAAGGACGACGAAAGAGCTCACCTCGCTCGCCGAGGTCTGTCTCCGCGTCGTTTATGATGAATGGCTGGCAGAACTTTCCCGGAAATGGGGGCGGCCCGGAGCCGGGTTTGCGGTGCTCGGGATGGGGAAATTTGGAGGACAGGAACTCAATTACTCCTCGGACATCGATGTGATCTTTTTCTACGGCGAGGAGGGGATGGTGAATCCGCGCTTTTCCCGGCAGGATTTCTTTACCCGGCTCTCCGAGAAGATCATTGCCACCTTTTCCGCCAGTGATCCTGCCGGGCCGCTTTTCCGGATCGATCTGCGCCTCCGTCCGGAAGGTGCCTCTGGCCCGCTGGTTCGCTCTCTCGAGAGCTTGGAAAACTACTATGCCGGATTTGGTGAGACCTGGGAGCGGATGGCGCTGATCAAGGCCCGGCTGGTGGCGGGTAGTCCGGAGCTCGGATACGAGTTTACCCAGCGGCTTCAGCCTTTCATCTTTCCCCGGACCGTCACTCTCGACGTCGTGGATGAAGTCCGGGCGATCAAAGGCCGCATCGAGCGGGAGCTCGTGGGGCACGAGCATCTGCACCGCAATGTGAAGCTGGGGCATGGCGGGATCCGCGAGATCGAGTTCATCGTCCAGGCTCTCCAAATCCTCAACGGTGCGAGGCATGCCTTTCTCCAGCAGCGGAATACGATCAAGACTCTTCGTGCCTTGTGCGAACTGGAGTTTCTCCCGCATGAAGACATGGGGGCGCTCGTCGATGCCTATCGTTTCCTGCGGACCGTGGAGCATCGCCTCCAGATCGAAAAGGAAGCACAGACGCACACACTCCCCGAGCGGCCGCAGGATCTGGAACGTTTGTGGGCGTCCCTGGCGATTTCAGATCTGAAATCTCAGATCTCAGATTTCTCGGCAGGAAGCGAACTCCTGGAATCGGGAATCGAAATTCAGAAATCGAAGATCGCTAGTTGTCGCGCAGCGGTTCGGGCGGTTTTTGACCGGGTACTCGCTACCTCCACGGCAGCAGCGCCTTCCAGTGGATTGCCCGCAGGAACCGCCTTCTTCCGTGACCCCGAAAGCGCGCGGCGGATCCTTGCCGAACTCGAGGCGGGCCCGAAGTCGGTCCTCACTGCTCCGCGTACCCGCCGCCTTTATACCCGGCTGGAGCCGCAGCTCCTGG
>CBINJX010000214.1:0-7586 GCA_966251085.1 uncultured Verrucomicrobiales bacterium | reverse complement strand
CTGGTTCTGTGATGCAGCGGTCTTCGCTCGTGATGGCACTCCGGCCATCGCTCTAGGCCCGGGCTCGATTACCCAGGCACACACCGAGGACGAGTGGATTGAGATCGAAGCGCTCGAGCGTGGCGCGGAGTTTTTTACGAACTTCCTGAGGCGGCTGTGAAGCCAAGGACTCAGTACTCAGTGCGTTAGTACTCAGTAATCAGGGGCTATGCCTTCGTCTGAGCACTGAGTACTTTCGCATTACAGGAGGCGATACCAGTTATCGCGCTGGCGCGGCTCGAATCCGGCGGTAGTGATCAGGCGCTCGATTTCAGCCTTGTTCAGGCGGAAGGTCGTACCGGCGCTGGAGACGACATTCTCCTCCATCATCACGCTTCCGAAGTCATTCGCGCCGTACTTCAGTGCGATCTGACCAATGCGTGGGCCCTGGGTCACCCATGAGCTCTGAACATTTTCGAAGTTATCGAGGAAAATCCGGGAAAGGGCCTGCATCCGCAGATACTCCGAAGAGCCGACGGGCTCGGCGCGCAGGCGGGTGTTATCCGGCTGGAAGGTCCAACAGATAAACGCAGTAAAGCCACCAGTCTCATCCTGCAGATCACGCAACCGCTGCAGGTGCTCCACTCGGTCCTCGAGCGTCTCCACATGGCCGAACATCATTGTCGCGCTCGACTTCAGCCCCAGCCCATGCGCGATTCGCATCGCCTCCAGCCATGCATCGCTCTTGCACTTCAGAGGTGCGATCCGGTCGCGAACGCGGTCAACGAGGATTTCTCCTCCACCACCGGGAATCGAGCCCAATCCCGCCTCCTTGAAAGCCGCAATCACATCCGCCAGCGGCATCTTGAACACTTCCGCGAAATGGTTGAACTCCGGCGGTGAAAACGCGTGGATGTTGATATGCGGATAGTTCTTCCGGATGTGCCGGAGCATCGTGAGGTAATAATCGATGCCGAGCGTGGGATGATGCCCACCCTGCAGAAGAATCTGCACACCACCGATCGCGCTCAACTCATCCAGTTTCCGGTCCAACTGCTCCAGGGAGAGGACATAATGGTCCTCATCCTTCTCAGTCCGGTAAAACGCGCAGAACTTGCAGTAAACGTTGCAGACGTTCGTGTAATTGATGTTCCGATCAACGATGTAGGTGACGACCTCCTCACCCCGTCCGTCATACGCATTCCGCTTAGCCTGATTGCGCCGGATATTGGCCAACTCACCGAGTTCATTGAGTGGAAGCCGATAAAGAGAGAGGGCTTCTTCCTGGGAAATGCGATCACCAGCGAGAACCTTATCGATTAAAGTTTCTTCGGGAGCGGCAACAACAGCGGACATGGCGGTGAGCATCTACGCTGAAAACTCCGCCACGTCCAGACCTGCTGGGCCCGCAGGGCAAACCATTCCTGATCGAACCTCCCCGCGGAGCGCCTATGCCCCGAGTTTCCCCCCCGGAGGAGTTACCCGTCTCCCAGTAATTGCGATTGGCGGCTCCAGCGATCCAACCATTGGCGCAATATGCATATTCAACTCATTACTCAGCTCAGGTTCGGGCGCATCGTCCTCATCCGGCGTTCCCGGAGTCTGGAGCAGCTGAAAATCGTAAAAAACACCAATCTGACTCGGATCTTCCGCGTAGATCGCCATCAGGGCACCGAGGTTCCGGTAGAGCATTGTGGCCAGTGATATCCGATGCGGTTCCAGAGCGTTGCGCGCACTCACCACCTCTTCCTCGAGTCGTCGCTGGACGATGTGCAGGCCCTCCAAATCCGCGGCATACATATCGATCTCACGGGCCAGGCTGTCGAGATCGCCCAGGCTCTTCACCCGCTCCGCCAAGGCCCGGAGTTCCGCAATCCTGTCTTCGACCGCACCTACCAGCAGAGGCATGCGGCCGCTTGGAAAGACGTGGTAATACTTGGAGACCTGCTGCGGATATGCGCTCGCCACAGCTGCGTCCCACTTCTCCGCCTTGATTGCGGAGAGCTCCTCGAGCCTACTCTCAACTTGCTGCCCGGCCCCATCATAGACCGCCTTGGTGTTTACCCAGAGCCCGTAATGCTCTGACCACGTAACCACCAGTGGCTGCGTACGCGTATAGAGCGCGGAGACATGCAGGTTCCCCTTGATCGAACCGAGCCGGGTAAGATGATCCAGCGCAATTGCATTCATCCGTTTCCGGCTGTGCCGGGTGATGGTGTCGAACTGATTCTCGACGAATTTCCAGTCTAGAGCGGACATAGTAGGGCAATTCCTAAGGAGCAAAAACTCCAGTTACTGCTTTCAACATCACGCCGAGGATCCGATTGAACACTCCTCCAGTGGAATAGAGGCACCATTTCCCACAAAGATGGTTCGGGACCTTAGCGGCGCCTGCCGTGTGTGTCATTTTGCGTCCAAATCATCTGCTTCATATTCCTTTCGGGAAATGGTTCAAAAAGTCACACATGATGGCCACCAGCCAATGTCATGAGCCCGTGATGTGACTACAAAGGTATCGGTCCTTCATCCCTCGATGGCTGGGATGAGTTCGCGCGGACTGCTGACTGCTGGCCCGTCCACCCCCCGCTTTTTCTCTCCGCTATCTCGCCCCCAGCCGCAAAGATCGAGGCGGCGCATGCATCACCTGACTGCCGAAGAGAGCCGCCTCTACGCAGCCGGCTGATGTCACGAGGGCGAGCGTTCCAGTAGCCCATGTAGCGGCGCGATCCCAAGTGAGCCCCACCGCCCCTCGCTCACCGCACAATCTGGAGTCGCATGAATCGCTGATCCCCTTCCCCGATCGCGATGCTATCACGCACGTGCACCTCTTCCATTTCTCCGGACGGAGTATCAAGGCGAACCCGGCTGACTTCGACCGTATGCTCCGGACCAGACATCCACGGTCCCTCGAGCGACTCGGCCACCTCTGGAATCAGCATCACATCCGCAGCATCCACCGCTCTCCGGTAGGTGAGTGAGAGATAGTCGCTACCGTCCAACGCCGTGAATGTGTTCGTGGCGATCGGGAGTGTATCCGGATCCTTTGGCTGGGTTCCAAAGGTGTACTCCACAAGGTTCTTTCGGCCGTCTTCATCCACATCCGCATCTGGGCCGCTGATTGCTTCATCCTCGAGTTCCTCTTCCGTGAAGCGGGAGGCCTGCCAGCGCTGGAAAGGCGGATGCACCTCTTCCGGCGTCGCCCAGTCACTCAGCATGGAGTACGGCAGACGCCAGACGCGGGTGCCGTCGCTGTTGCAGAAATAGATCCGGGACTCGCTGAAGGTATCCGGATTACCATCCGCCCAGAACGCAAAGAACGGATTGCGCGCGGCAAGTGGGCGGCGGGCATAGGAGTGGTTGAACACACTGTTGTGCGTCACGGCCCGCTGCTTTTTCCAAGTCTCCCCCTGATCGTCGCTGGTCCAGGTCTCCATTTCTCCACCAGAGCCCCATTGCTGCGGGCCGGTGCCGGTGGGGCCGATCACGGTCCAGCGGTCGCCATCGACGTAAAGACTTCCCATGTCGTAGGCGTGGGTCGAAGTGCAAATGACACGCGTCACCCATTCGCTCCCCGTCCAGCGTGTCAGCCGCCACTCACGTGGATCTCCATCCGGCCCGGGAGCGTAATGGCGCGGTGCCAAATAGAGGATCAGCGGGTTCCCATTCTTGTCCCAATTCAAGTCGCATGTGTACTGGAGGATCCCCTGCGACTGGTAATCGATGACCAGCGCGGGATTCTGCACCGCATTCAGCGGAAGGTTCAGGGGCTGCCCGGCAACTGTGGTCCACGCCTGACCGAAGTCGCGCGATTCCGCATAATAGAGATTCGTCCGCTTATTCACGTCACCACCAGGATGGTAGTTGAAGAACGTCCCGATCTTGCCGGAGTCGCGGTGATAGGCGCTTACCTGATAGTGCCCTCCAAAGCCCGCGATCTTCTTATGAGCACTCCACGTCAGCCCATCCGCGCTCGTGGAGACATACAATTCCCGCCCTGCCGTGTACTTGGTGAACATCAGGATGAAGCCCCCGCGAGCCTGATCGTACCAGGGCTGCGGATAAGTCATGTCCGGCATCACCTGGATCTCCTGAAAGGCATCCACGCTGTACGGCTCCACACTTTTCAGCAGCACTCCATCTCGCGTCGTATTTCGCCCGGCCACAAAGACCCAGATATATCCGGCCGCATCGATGGAGATGGCTGGGTTATCATGCGGATCATCGACACCCTGCTTGTCATAGACAATGGTCGGACGCGGCACCCGATGCTGCGCATGGTCGTAATAGGAAGCCATCAGCAGCAAATGCCGTTGCCCCGGCTTGGTGCCGCCATAGACGAAGAAAGTCTTGTTCACTTCCGGTGCGTAGATCGCCAGCGGATTGTGATTCGCGGTGTAGGTGCCGAGTCCTCCCGAATATTTGTCACCGTATTCCGAGAACTGCCCAAGAGTGAACCAGATGCCGCGATATCCGTCCGACTTCTCGCTATGGATGATCGGCGGAAGGTTCGACGCCTCAAAGTGGATATCGTCCAAATATAGACTGTTCCCCACATGCGCGGCATTCGTGCGAATGGCCACATGCGTCAGATTCGTAGCGCCGCCGCTGCCGCGAAATGGAAAGACCGATGTCGTGCCACCGCCCTGCGTCACCGGAGTTGCCGTGGTGTAAGCGCCTCCCTCCACCAGAGCAGTCCAGGTATCGGTACGCGTGTCGAGCACGAGCGCCATCTCGTACCAAGTGTCCACGGCAAATGTCTGATCCGTATTAATAAAGGTCGTTCCTCCACCCCAGATCTGTACCGGCCCTGCTCCGAGAAGGCGGATGCTCCCCGCCATGTTTTGAGCGAGCGAGGAACCCGCCGCGTCCGCGGAAACGCTGGCAAGACCGATACCCGTATCGCCAGTTGCCCCAGACGGCAGATAAAAGCGAAACCGCAAAGTAGCCTGAGAGCCCTCCGGAGCTGCCGCTGGTTTAGTTAGATTTGTGTATCCGCTCGCGGAGCTCCCTCCCGGAATCAGGAGCACTTTACCGCCTCCGAGAGAGACCACCTGGGCTAGCGGCTTTCCGCTGGCTGTCTGCGTCCACCCTCCTCCGTTCAGGTTGGAAGTAGGAGGTGTTGCCCACTCGAAATCATCCACGAGCGTGAGCTCCGCACGCGCCGGAGAGAAGCAAGCGGCAAGGAGCCAGAAGAGCAGCAGAAATAAGTGTCGTCCTCTGGATCGGGGCGAAAAGAAATCAGGACACAGGTCACCGGGGGAAAGACTTCGAGTTCTCATGGCAGCAAAAAGGGGGGAATGCTCCGCCGGAAACCTATCTCAGCAGGTCTCCTTCCATAATCCCACTCATAACTTCATCCAACTGAGAGTCCAAACCTCGATCATGGCCGGACCGTAACGACCGCACGCCGATACGCCACCAGCGCAGGGCTCCCATCGTCCTCGATCTGCACGATCACGTGGATGGTCTCCGGCGCCGTGACTGCCGGTGCTACGAAATTCGTCGTTTCACCGCCTTCAGCGTCTAGTTTCACCTCGCCTTTGAAGGTGCCGGCTTCCGGATAAACGAACCACTTCGTCGTAAGCGCATCGCCATCCGGATCTCTCGTGCCCTCGGCAGATAGACGCACCGTCTCGCCAGGCTTCACGCTGAGCTGGAGGATCTGCCGGGTGTAATCACCGTTCAGCACCGCGATGGGGCGATGGTTTGCTTTTGCAAACTTGTCAGCCACACACCAATCCATCCGGGCGCGGAAATCGTTCTGCAGATGCGCCGCCCACCGTGCGAGGGTGTTATCGCGGCTCGTGGCCCCCTGCCAGCGATCAACCTGGTTTTCCCAGTAGTACGACTTGCCAGCGTGCTCTTCGTTGAGTCCATGACGACCGCCCCAGCTTCCCCACGTCGGCTCGTCCGGATTGTTCATGCCAGTCGGCAGCAGATAGAGGAACATCATGGTGTCCCCCTCCTTCTGACGGAGCCCAGTGTTCATCGGGTATAAAGGGCCGAGCGGACCGTGTCCGGTGCGCACATCGCGCTCGATGTCGAAGCCACCCGCCTTCGCCGTGAGAGCGGAGAAGCGGTGATACCAGCGGACCTTGTCGAGCGTCGGATGCGAGGTATTCACCCAGAGCGGAAAGGGCGGATCGATCTTCGTCGTGTGCTCGCCGAACTTATCTGAGGAGCTGAGCCGCAACCGGCTCTTGAACTTCGCGTAGCCCTCCTGCCCCCGCTCACGCAACACGCGGTCCAACGCGCGCTTGAGGCAACTTTCCGCGCTACCTTTGTCCGTCCCCCAATTGCAGAACCACACCGGCCGCGGGTCCGGCGCATCCACTGCCCGGATGATCAGATTCACGCCATCCTCCACATCGTCATATCCTGCGACTGTCCGCGACAGGAGCTGTTCAGCGCTCGGATAGCGCGGATCGTGGAGAAGGAGATTGGGACGGCACTCCCCGTAGGCATTCACCAGCGCCCGGACGATCCCGAGTCCGTCGCGCACCGGATTCTTGTTCTCGCCGTCACGTGCCTTTGGCCGATTTGCGATGAGTCCCTCGATGTCGAACTCATTGGCATAAACGAGAAACCGAACGAGCGACTGCTCGTCATCAGGATCACCTCCGGCATCGGTTTCGATGATGACCCGCGGACGCAGCTCCATCGCAATCGCGTGAACCGTGAGCAGGCACAAGAGGAGAATAAGGACCTGGCGAGGAAGAACGGGGCGGCACATGGCGGGGTATTTCCCTGAATCACTTCAGGACCGTGCACCTTAGCACGGCTTTGATGGATTGTGTGCTGCGAGAGAAAGGCTCACCGCCGAGGTAAACCTGCCGTTGGCCTGAGATTGCGGGGAGGGCACGAGGTTCGCTTTGAGACTACTTTCGCCACCTCGTTGCGTGGAGCCAGATGTCTGAATGGAGCCCAGGATGGTTTGAAAAAAGTACCAAGTTATACCTGGGGCGTAACGTCGAGTCTTTCTGACTGGCCGAAGACGAGGCTTTGACTGCGGCGTGAAATTGTAGCGCTCAGGACGACTGGCACTGTCGACGGAACACGCGTTAGGCGGGACGGCTAGTTCGGCGACAGGAGTTCCGCTTAGGGCTTTGAATCAGGTCCCCCTTCGACATTGACCAACGTTCCTTCTTTGAAATGGAAAATCCGTGCGTTCTCCATCAGGTGCGTGCGCCCTTTGCGTTCTCCGTAATATTCTTTCAGCACCCCAGTGAACCACATGGCATGAACCGGCGATTCTTCACCGAGAATGTCCTGAATCGGCGCTTTATCAGCCTCTGGATTTGGCTCATTCAAAGGAACGTTCGCCGCAATCTCGATTACTTTGAGCCTCTTGCCGTCAATTGCGAGCACGAAGAAAATGCCGTCCCAATTTGAACTTGCTCCCCTAGTAGTTCCAAAACTTTCTCTACGCCAGTTCCTGAATGCCGCCATGCTTTTCCCGTCGAGCCTAAAGCCGTGAACATACCGAGTGATTCCAGCGGAGTCGGTCATCCGGTCTGCAGCTTGAGGAGTCGCCGAGCTCAGGACAATAGTTACAAGCCAAGTAGAAGCCGCTACAATTGTTTTCATTGCCGAACTTAGTGATTAAC
>CBINJX010000213.1:0-7615 GCA_966251085.1 uncultured Verrucomicrobiales bacterium | reverse complement strand
TGTAAGGGCCAGCGACAAGGTAATCGCGGCATTGGAGCTGCGGCTTGCGCAGAAAGATCCCGCTGTCCGCATTTACCGCAGCCCGGAACTCCAGACGCAGTTCGAAGTCCTTGGGAAATTTCTTTGTCGTCCAAAGCTGGCGCAGACGCGGTGAACCTTCTGTCTGCGGATTAACCACAAGGACGCCATCTCTCGCTGTATAACGCCCATCACTTGCTTCCACCTTTCCGTCAAATGTCTCAGCCGCACTGTATCCCCAGCCGGTAAGGTCCTTGCCATTGAAAAGGCTGACAAAGCCGGGCTCTAACGGCGTCTCTGCAAATGCGAGCGAGCAGGCCGCAGCCAAACCAAATACAGCAAGTAGAATCCGGGGGATAAATTTCATGCCGACGATGCTCGCCCGCTTCCGGTGCCGAGGGAAAGGCTGAAGTGATGATCCAGAGCCGTTGCTTGTCGAGGTAAGCCAGAGCCCCGGCTCCAGCGAAAACGGAGAATGGCCGATGGAATGCGCCTGTCGTCTACGCAAACACATCGGCTATTCTCCGTTCTTCGCCCCAGGATAGGACCGACTTGCTAGGCTTTGCGCAGGAGCACGCGAGCGGCGGTGTTGTCGCGACCGGTCGCGATGATGTCGAGCAAGCCGTCGTTGTCGAGGTCAGCCACCGCAACGCCAGTGATCCTCGGTTTACCGGGGTACTTCCCGAGGTCGAACTCGTAGGGCTCCGAAAACTTCCCGAGATTACTACCGATGAGGACGGTCAAGTTCGTATCGTTCTTCCGCCCCAGGCCAAGATCCGCGATTCCGTCCCCGTTGAAATCCGCGGCGACCAGCGAGGTCAGTGTCGCGTTACCCGGCAGCGCGACTTTCAATTCGGGCAGGAACTGAGAATCAGGTGCGATGTTGCCGTTACTAAAGAGAACGCTGACTACCTTGCTCGCCTTATCGCTCACGGCCAGGTCAAGAATTCCATCGAGGTTGAAGTCCGCAACGGCTAGCACATTCGGCCGCTTTCCCGCGGCAAACCGTGTGGGTTCAGCGAATCCGCCCAAGCCGTCTCCTTGAAAAAATCCCACACTGTGCGAACGCGGGTTTGCCGTGACTACGTCGGATTTGCCGTCGTCATTGAAATCACCGATGACAAGGTCCACGGGCCCCTTGCCCACGCCTTTGAAGGTGACCGCCGGCATTAATCCAGTTCCGGTTCCCAGCAGCAGGCTGATCTTGTTCGACGCTGAGTGCGTGATGACGAGGTCGTCCATGAGGTCGCCATTCATATGCCCCACCGCAATGGCGGACGGTTTACGCGCCGTTTTGATAAGCGTAGGCGCAGAAAACCCACCGAGATTGTCGCCAGAGAAAATGGAAAGTGTGCTCGATGCTTGATTGACGACCGCGAGGTCCAGGCCGGGATTCGCATCGAAGTTTCCGATCACGATGTCACTCGGCGATTTCCCCTTGGTTTTGTAAACGACAGGGCTGTCAAACGTTCCATCTCCGAGATTCAGGAGTACCGCAATCTTCGCAGTGGAGGAGTTGACGATCACCATGTCGATAAAACCATCGCCATTCAGGTCTGCGCTCGCCACAGCAGCGGGCTTGGCCTTTCCGTAGGAGGTTGACTTCGTGAGCTTGTAAACGTGCGCAGCGTTGAAAGCGTTACTGTTGTCAGGGGTGCCGAAACCTGGTCCAGAGGGGGAGTTGGCGATAACGGGATTCTCGAAACCATCGAACGTCACATCCGCAAATCCGGGCGTCCGGTAGGTACCAGTATTCGCGTTAATGAGGGTTGTATTTACTACCTGAGCTTGCCCGTCGAAGGAGAGTTCGTCACCTGGAGGAAAAAGTTCATTGGTGTTCGCTCCGCCTTTGAGGTCACGCGGGAAGTTCGTGGCATTCACCTGAAGGCTGTCATTGAACGACGAGCCCGTGAAGTTTTCGATGACATCGCCCAGCCTGATGATTTGTCCGGTGGCATTGACGAACTGATCGACGCCGACGGCGTCAAGATCGAAGACCACGCGCGAAGCCGCCTCAGAGAAATCGATACGGTCGGAACCGCTTCCACCGATCACCTGCACGGCGCCGAGCGCTCCACCGATCGCAAACGTATCGTCGCCACCCAATGCATTCAACACCACCGCTTCGATTGACATGTAATCGACCGTCACCATCCCCGTGATGCTGATCCTGCCGGCATCCATCGTGGTAGGGCTGAACGTAAAAGTCTCAGCGTTGGCGGTACCGATGACTGTCAGCGAATCATTTCCACCGAGGCCATCTGCATTGATCTGAGCAACTGCACCTTGCTGAGCGTACAGGGTGATCGCTCCGTTCAGGGACATCGTGAGAAACTGGGTGCCTGCGTTCGCAGCGATCACGAACGCGTCGTTCTGCCCGGCCGAACCTTGATCGCCTGTGGCAGTAACAACCAGGCCTCCCTCAGCGGGAGTGAGCGTCACATTGCCTGCCGCAGCCACTTCGATTCCCACGAAGCTTACAGTGGGCATGCCTGCGGCTGTAATCGTTCCCGAACCCGCCGCAGACGGGTTGATGGCACCCGCATTCAGGCACCTAAGCGTATCACTGTTATCACCACCCTGAATCGTGATACTTGTGAGCCCCACAGGCGCGACGGAGTGACTGAGGCTGATCGTATCGCTGCCCTCGAAGCTGTTGATTACAAGCGAGGACTTGTTGTTGAACTCGATCGCCCCAAACCCTTCGACGGTAACTTTCGCGGTGGCGCCGCTAAAAATGCCGCCACCAGAACCGGCAACGGAGCTGATGGTGTCATTCGCCGCGGTGCCATTGAGCGTGAAGCTTGCCGCGGGGACGTTGTCCAGCACCGGTTCGACATTGAGGAAATGGACAACCTGTGAACTTGCGCCGTTGCTGATCTGGCTGCTGCCTTCTCCCGCAACAGGGCCGACGGTGTAAACATCACTGAGAACAGCGGAGCCTCCCGTCTGGGTGAGAATGAGGGTATCGGTCGCGCCGCCGCCATCGAAGTGGATCCCGTCAACGAGGCTGATCAATCCATTCGAACTATCGACGGTCAGCTTGTCATCACCTCCGCTGCCTAGAATGTTGATGCGGTCAATCGAAGAAAGGGGCTGGACGAGATCGAGACTGCCGTTGACGAAAATCTCGAGGTACTTGCCCGTATCATCGAGCGTAATCAGGAAATCATTTGGGTCATTCGAAGCCGGATTCTCGCTGGAGACATCGAGAATCACTTGTCCGCTCGGAAGTGTGTTGATCGTAACACTGCTCGGTGTGCGATGAATGGCATCGATATCCAGTTTCGCTCCAATCAAACCGCCTACGGAAACGTCAGACGATCCGACCTCAAACAACAGATAATACTCGCCGGCTGCAGGCACGGTGACACTCGAAGTGGTGAATGCCGTGGTGCCGGTATCAGCGTCGAAGAAGGTGGCGACCGGCGTACCGTCAGCAGCAAAGAGCCGGCCTCGCGGATGTGCCACATCGCCGTTGTTCGTAGCTCGCCAGACCACGGAGATCTGTTCGCCAGCCGCAGCCGTAAACATTCCACTTTGAAGAGATGGCCCAAATCCCGTCGCGGTCGGTGCTACGCTCCCTTGAAAGGAAAGATGCGCGTACGCATCACCCTCAGGCGCGAATTCCCCACGGACGATACCAGTCTCTACGTTGGCGATCAGATATTCATCGAATGGGGTGACCGGACCGGGGATGACCGTCCAGCCGGCGAAATCATCCGTATCCTCGAAATTGGAGTTCTCCGGCAATCCGGCCAGGGCCGCGGGCGCGATGCGCGCCTCGAGCAGTTCAATACCGGATTGGCTCCGGCTGCGCCAATCGGACGCGAGTTTTGGGGCGCGATCGGCAGACGGACTCCAGCGGGTTGCCGGCATTTTCATGGGCGGTGCAGGTTTAGACTAAATGTGTAGGAGACGATCGTCTCGAAACTCGTTGTTGATGAACTCTAAGCCGCGGCATTGCGGTCCCGGCGGTTACGGCGAAAGCCGAGAATACCAAAACTGAATAGGAGTACCGCCGAGGTAGAGGGTTCGGGGATGGGGACAAGAAAGCCCGTGCTCGTGATGGCGGCCGGCGTCCCGTTGAAATTGATCTGGGACAACTGTGCGGGCGTCAGTGCGCTGGCATCGGTTCCAAAGCGCAACGAATCCGATCCAGGGGTATAATTCAGAATGGTTAGCGTCGCCTCGTTCCAAAGCTCGAGATGGCTGTCATCGAAGAAGAGAGCGGCGAGATCGCTGAGTCCGAAGTCAATCGCAGCGTCGCCGTTCAGCAGCAACACACCCAAGTCGTCACTGAACCCTCCGGTATCAAACGTCCCACCATCGAGAACGAGCTTCGACGTGTCCGGAATTTGATTGGCCCGGCCGAGTTGCAGACGCCCGCTCAAGATTGTTGTCGGGCCGGTATAATCGCTGGCGGGACCCGCGTTATCCAAGAGGAGCGTTCCGGTTCCAGCCTTGGTCAGCCCCGATGCCAGCGTTCCGGAAATACTGCCCTTGATTTCATTTCGCGTGTTGGAGGTAGCTCCTGTTCCGTCGATGGTTAGAACATGGTTGGCACCTAGATCGATCTGGGCGAAAACCAATCCCTGGGCTCCCCCATCCCACGTCTGAGCGTCAGCACCGACGGTGGTGGTAATTAGCTCGAACCGCTGCCTGACCGGGCTGGAGTTCAGAAGCGCCACGCCCGTGCCGGTCAGCGTGAGAGAATCGCTCGCCGAGGCGGCCGTCACCGTGTACGGCGCAATTGCACCAGGTAGAAAAGTAAACGACGGCGTCCGGAATTCGCCGGTATCGAATCCAATATACGGAACGCCTCCGGCAGTGTTAGCACCTGCTTGCAGCAAGTCGGCACTGGAAATGGGAACCGTAGTATTGCCGTCCCAATTCAGAGGATTCGAAAAAGCTCCGTCGAGTCCGCCCCCATCCCAAACGCGGGTCGCGGCATTGACGCTACCCGCCAGAACCAACAAGCAACTCAAGGCAACAAGGGGGTATCCGACAATGGATTTCATGGTATCTAAATTCCTATTGGTGCTGGACTGGTCGCGATAGGGCGACGGATCTGCCAAAACGCGCATCTCAAGATGCTTCTTGGGAGTGGAGTCCTGGATCAGCGGGCTCAATTGGAAGAGTAAGGTAGTGGCTGACTGAAGAACGAAGCGGAGTCAGAGGCGCCTCCCTGCTTTTGAATCAGCACCGAGGAACCTGCGGGAATGACCTTCCCGCTTTGGTCGCTGCCGTCTCCGCCGACCTCCTTCCAGATCGCCCCCGTAAGCGTCTTGTAGTAAGCAACCCACTTCACGCCGTTGAAGAGGTTCACCCGGTCAGCGGACAAGGCAACGTCGCTGGCGACCCAGGAGCCGGGACCTGAGAAATTTAGTTCACCCAAAGTGGTGTCAGTTGGAAATCGCACCGCAACCGAGCTCGTCGTGCCTCCGGCAAGCCGCGTCACCAAGCTCGTAGTCGGCGCGCGGCCCGGAATGGCGATTGTCGTGGTCGGCCCACGCCGGGCGATCATCAATCCCGCATCAGGGTACAAGACAAGATTGTTCTGACTCGTTCCTGGCGCGCTTGAGCTGACCCAGTAGTTGTTGATCGAATGAAAGAAGTACGACACCCATTTCACTCCGTTGAAAATCTGTACCGTGTCGGCCGAGAATGCGGAGGTTCCTTTTTGTAATTGCACCGGGTTGTTTACCGTACCGTCACCGAAAAGAGTGGAGAGAGTGTCGCCTGGGAATATCTCGAAACGATCCCCGATGGAGACGCTGAAGTCGGGTCTTGCCGCGTCACCGGTGAGATTGGTGCTTCCAACCTGGAGAGTGACATCACTCGGGGTATTCGCGGTGATCAGGAATATGCGACCTGTCTGGCCCCCGGAAAGCATCAGCGCAAAGTACGGAGCACCCGCCTGGGCAAACTGCCCCGCTGTCCACATCGCGTCGGTGGTGCTCAAAGAGTTGGCAGTCACCGCCGAAACCTTCCCGGAAAAGACCGCCTCCCCAAAGACCGGGAAACCGACTGGAGTCGTTGTACCGTTCGTCAGGTTGTAAACGATCACACCCACGGGCGGTGTATTCGCCTGGCCGTAGGCGTTCGATGAAAGCATCGAACACATCAGCGCGAGGCCTGCGGTCAAAATGTGTGTCTTCATGGATTCAAGATTTATTGCTCGAACGGCTACGGATGGGGTGGCGGGATGATCTATCGCGCGAGGTTCTTGATGACAGCCCTGCCCGAACCGCGGGTGAATTCCCACATGAGCAGATGACTGCCGGAGTCGGTCCAGGTCCGCTGCACAGTCACCGGAGTTCCAGAGCTGGATGAATGTCGGACACCGTCGATGTAGAATACCAGGGTGTCACCGGAACTGCCTCCGTCGATCTGCATCTGGAAGTTGATCGACGTTGGTCCATTCACTTTCGCAATAATCCGGCTCGTCTCGCCGGTGTTCCCTCCGGCACACACGAGATCTCCCGTAGCCGCATCCGTGGTCCAGTTCCCGCGGCCATTCATCCCGTATTTGCTCGCGCCTGTCAGGTTAATGATGCCGCCACCCGCCGATGGTCCGGGGTCGAGATTCATGTTCACCCGGTAGAACTTGTTACTCTCTGACGACGACAGGGCGGGGCCAACGAAACGGAGCCCGCTCTCGGACGGCACCTGAGTAAAGGTGCTGCCGACATCCGCCCATTGCTGCATGTCATTGGAAGCCTCGATATTCCAACGAAGATCCGCCGCATTCAGTCGAGCGGGAATTGATAGCTCCGGCTTGCCATCGATGATCTGAAGTTTGATCCCCTTTTTCCAAATATCATCGACCGAGTTGAGCCCGAGTCCGTAAGCGAGGATATAGTCGCGTAAGCTTCCCGGTTCGGCCCTCATCAATCCTTCAAACCTAGAAATCGCGCCACCGGTGGTTGCCAGCAACCAACGATCAAAGCCGGCAGTGCTTGCCTCCTGGACGGTGTTTCCAACGTACACGAGGGCTTCATGCGGGCTGCCGACCAGATAACGATCTCGCGATGCGAGCTGAATGAGCAATACCTTGGGACCGGCGGTCAACCCGGAGACTCGGGCGGATATCGGAATCTCGCACGTGCTTTGTCCCGCAGGGATAGTGACGCTACTTGCGAGTGACTGGATGTGAACGCCATTAACCACAGTACCGCCGAGCTGGAGATCAACTACCAGGCTTTGCGAAAGGCTGCCGTCTCGGTGGAGCACGACTCGCGCTGGTTGCGGGGGCGAGACAACGGCGTTTGGCTCCGTGACCTCGAGCCAGACCATCGGATTGTCACTAATCGCCTGCTGCACGGAATTCCCTCCGACCGAGTACTCGTAGCGCGGAAGGACAGCGACCTCCAGGTTAGCCGCACCAGTGGTTTCGAGATCCGGGACACGGTGAACAGTGAGCGTTTTACTGGTCACGCCGCGGGGGAAGTTAACCACCGCACGCTGGCCATTGGCCGTGGTGGCTCCATCGACAACGATCAGGCCACTGAGCGCGTCATCCAAAAAACCCAGCGGGACATCGAGCGCGTGGTCGGCGAACGTCGGATGCAGCGCTGGCGCACTGATCTCCACG
>CBINJX010000212.1:0-7622 GCA_966251085.1 uncultured Verrucomicrobiales bacterium | reverse complement strand
CTCAAATGGCCACTGCTTCGGTGTCTGTGGCCAAACGTTTCCACCTGGAGTGCAATTCACCCGCCGCGACCTCCTCCGGGGTCGGTTCTTCTCTTGCACTTCTCCCCGGGTGTTCGCTTCGTGCAGCTCGGGGATACAGGCTGAAATCCCCTCGGGGATCAATGGCAGAAGCTCACCTCTGCATCCTATTCGATGCCTCCTTTTCCCCTTTTGTGTCATTTGTGGCGCTCCGCTCTCGCTGAATGCAGTCACTATCGCCTCTCCCCCTGCTCACCGCATCCAGGCCCTTGTCCCAAAGAGTGAGACAAGGGCACAAAACAATTTCGCACCCTCCCTACGAGCGCGCTCAGGCGCAGCGCTTCCGCCGACGGCCGAACATCATCGCCACACCTGCAGAACCGAGAAGGAGCGCAGTGGATGGCTCCGGAACGACTGCGAGGCTGTCCATCGCCGCCGAGGACTTGTCCTCGAAAGTACGGAATCCGGCGAAGGTTGTTGAATCATTGTACAACTCGCGATTGGTCATCGTGCCGCTTGCCGAGGCCACTCATCAATCATCACACCGCGAAAGCCGATGGAGCGCCATTCTTCCTCTTCATGTCATTTGGCGCGCCGCATTCTCCCATCCAGGCGCCAGCCGCACTTACAGATACCTACGCGCCTGTTTACTCGCGCGGTTGGGACGTCGTTCGCCGCGAGCGATATGATCGCATGCTGGCGGATGGAGTGATCGATAGCCGGCATCCATATCCCGACCGCGGCCCTACCGCACCGCACCTGACGGAGCCTGCCCAAGAGATCCCTGCCTGGGACACACTGCCCGCCGATCGAAAGGCCGATCTCGTTCGCCGCATGTCGCTCTACGCGGCGATGATCGAGAAGATGGATGAGAATATCGGCAAGGTGATCGCACGACTCAGTGCGACCGGTCAGCTGGATAATACGCTGATCTTCTTCCTCTCTGATAACGGAGCCAATCATGAACGCGGAAAGTTCGGTTCCTGGACAGGAAGCACTACGACCAATCCCCTGACCGGAGCAGAGCTGACCAACATGGGGCAGCCCGGAGCGGATGATGGAATCCACTACGGAGCCGGCTGGGCGCACGTATCCAATACGCCCCTGCGCCTGTTCAAGCGTAACACACATGAGGGAGGCATTCGCACGCCTCTGATCGTACACTGGCCCGCCGGCCTGGCATACGCAGGCGGATGGACTGAGCAGCCAGGCCATATCGTGGACATCATGGCCACGGTCGTCGCAGCCAGCGGGATCACTTATCCCACCTCTTTCGAGGGCCGCTCAGTATTGCCACTGGAAGGCACGAGCCTCCTCCCAGCCATCAATGGTAGCCTTCCACCCGCGCGTCCCCTCTTCGTTGAGCACGAAGCGAATCGGATGATCCGGAAAGGAAAATGGAAGCTGGTGACAAAGAACTTCGCCTTTCCAGATGGCTCCTCACCCGCTCACGAACGGGAGCTCTATGACATGTCGGCCGATCCGGCGGAGACCACGAATCTAGCACAAGAAAACTCATCTCTGGTAATCCAGCTCGTGGACGAGTGGAATGCCTGGGCACCTCGCGTAGGCCTGCCCGCCGATCGGCTGCTGGCCAAACCACCGCAAAACATCACGCCGGCGCAGACTCCCGCGGACTTGTTCCTGGATACATTTAACCGGGCGAGCAGCTACGATGCGGATGCGTCGGCAAATGGCATGTCCGGTAGCCGTGTTCCGCCACTGGGCGCGAATACCGCCTGGTTCGAAGGCTTTGAAGGCAGTGGCACACCAGATTCCATGCAGGTGGTGGATAACGTTCTGCAAATGGCCACGGGAGCGGGGATGAGCGAGAGCGGTATCAACCACAACTTCAGCGGGCAGGATATCATTGATGCAGGTGGATTCTCCGTCTCGCTGCGCATCCTCGAGATCAACACGGCCACATCCGATCCGGCCAATTGTTATGCGGGCTTTGGAGTTGGCCTGAACGCTGCTCAAGCCGCAGCAGGCAACGATCCCACCAAAGACATCCTTTCCCCACGCTCGATCCGCGGCTCGGTGACGCTTCCCGGCGCTGCTGACTGCTTTGTCGAACTGGATATCAACAAAAACGTGAAGGTATGGACGCTGGGGATTCTCCGCGCCACCATCCCGGTCGGCGCGTCGTCAGGTACTCTTACCGCCGCGTTTGAGTGCACGGGCTTTGGCACGGCGGACTCAGTGACTGTTTCGGTATTCTTCGATGGCAAACGGCTGGACCTCAGCCCCTCCACTGCCGCGGACACCCTTTCATTCAACTGGAATGAAGCGAACGCCAATTTCCTGGCACTGAGTGCCCGCGCTTCCAACTATGTCCAGATGGACAACTTCGCCGTCCGTAGGCTCCCCCTCGCGAGCGCACTCACCGTGGAATACGCGCTCAGCCATGGGCTTGATGCCGCGGACTCCGCGCCTACGGCAAATTCCGACGACGATCGCCTCGATAATTACGGAGAATGGTCCTTCGGTACGGCCCCGGGACGGCAGGATGACCACGTGGCGGGCACCGTTCTGAGGTTCACGAACCTCGCGACAGATGGATTCCGCTTCGCCCATCGCCGGCTCGCGGATTTTCAGCAGGCCGGACTCGTGTATCGCTATTGGGTCTCCACGGACCTGCAGTCATGGCGCAGAACGGATCCCGTAGCCGTCTCCAGCTCTCCGCTGGCGAATAGCCCGGGATACGAGGTTGTCGAGCTCCGGTTGCCGGATTCGGAGGTATTGAATCAGGATCGTCTGTTCGTACGCATCGATACCGCGCAGTAAGTGCCGCATCCACCGTGGGATACTCGCCGACGGCTTGTACAAATCCGCTGACCCGCGAAAATAAACGGCTACCGTCCCGGATTGTACCCGCGTATGAGTCGCTCCATGTGCTCCCCTCGCCCACACACGTTTGCCTCGCTCCTGGTGGCAATCGCTACGGTCGCCATTTCGTCCCTCCTCCCAGTGCAGAGTTGCTCAGCGGCCGGGCAGCCGATCGAACTTGCTGCCTCGTCTGAACCCGGCTGGCCGCAGTTTCGTGGTCCGCGCCGGGATGGGATCTGCGATGAAACCGGCCTGCTCTCTTCATGGCCGGAATCCGGACTGAAAACCCTCTGGTCCGCTGCCGACCTGGGGCGCGGTTTTTCCTCCCCCGTGATTGCCAACGGGCGGATCTTCATCACGGGTGACGTTGAGGACGAACTCCGCATCTTTGCACTCGACCTGAATGGAAAACCGATCTGGCAGGCGACAAACGGTAGTTATTGGAAAGATCCCTACCCCGGAGCCCGCTCGACACCTGCCTACAGCGCCGGGCGTTTGTATCATCTGAATGCCCACGGCCGGCTTGCGTGCTTCGAGGCGGAGACCGGCAAGGAACTGTGGGCCGTGAACATTCTCGAGAAGTTCAAAGGGCAGAACATTACGTGGGGTATCAGCGAATGCCTTCTCGTCGATGATCGTGCTGTCTATGCGACGGCAGGTGGCAGTGAGGCGCTGTGCGTGGCTCTCGACAAAACCACGGGCGAGGTCCTGTGGAAAAGCGCTCCGCTGTTTGATTCCGAAGGAGAACGTTCGGTGGAGAATGCCAGCTACGTCTCTCCGATCCTGGTGCGATTCGCCGGACGGAATCTGCTCATCGGTTGCTCGCTGCGGCACCTGTACTGTGTGGACGCCGAGAATGGTCAGATCCAGTGGACCCGCCGGATGCCGACGACCTACTCGGTCTTGAGCATGATGCCAGCGGTGGTGGGCGACGGTATCTTCATGACCGCGCCTAACGGGAAAGGCGGTCGACTCTTCCGACTGCTCCCGCCAAGTGGAGCCGCTGGAAAGGTCGGCATGGAAGAACTCTGGAGCACACGCCTCGATACTCTCCAGGGCTGTGTGGTGAATGTGAACGATCGTCTCCTGGGAGCCTTTTATCCGGGACGCAAAGGCTGGGCCGCCGTGGATACGAAGAATGGCGAGGTGCTCTATACCGCACCCGATTTTGTGAAGGGTGCCGGGCTGTATGCGGATCAGCGACTGTACGCGCTATGTGAGGATGGCTGGATGCTTCTGCTGGAGCCGACAGACAAGCAGTTCGAAGTCAGAGGCCGTTTCCGGCTGGCGGATGCCTCGCGCCGCGATGCATGGGCGCATCCTGTGATTCACAACAAACGGCTCTACCTCCGGTACCACGACACGCTTCATTGTTATGACATTGCCAGCGCCGAGTAGCGGAGCGGTGAGCATTTCTCGACTCACCGTCTGAAAACCTGAATGGATACTCTCACCCACGGGCTCCTCGGCGCCACGGTATCGTACGCTCTTTTTGGCAAACGACTGGGGCGACGTGCGGCCGCGATTGGCATGGTGGCCGGGATGCTCCCGGATGTGGATAGCCTGATCTCGAGCAGTGAGGATCCGCTGCTGTATGTGGAGTATCACCGTTACTTCACCCACTCCCTTCTGTTTGCACTCGTCGGCTCGATCGTGGCGATCCTGCCGTGGCTTGCGCGACCGCGGTTTCGGGATCAGTGGCTCAACTTCTGGCTCTGTGCTCTGCCCGCCTACGTGAGCCACTGCCTGCTCGATGCCGCCACGACCTACGGTACACAGATCTACTGGCCATTCAGCCGTGAGCGGGTGGGATGGGATTTCATCTCCATCATCGACCCGGTCTTTACGCTGACGATTCTAACGCTCCTCATCGTGGGGCTCATGAAGCAACGACGCAGCTTCGCCGCGTTTGCTGCAACGTTAGCGCTCGTATACCTTGGGGCCGGCGCACTCCAGAGATCGCGCGCCGCTGAGGTACAGCAAACACTCGCCCGCGAGCGCGGTCACACCATCGAACGCTCGGAGGTGATGCCCACACTCGGCAACAATCTCGTGTGGCGCTCGCTCTATCTGGCAGACGGGAGGATCTTCAGTGACCGCATTCGCGTGGGGTGGTTCTCAGCGGCTTCAGTTCGTGAAGGGACATCCCTGGCGCTTGCGTCCCCTTCCGATCTGCAGCCGATGGAACGAGCGGCCGATGAGGAGACCAATGCCTTCGAGCGCTTCGCCTGGTTCTCAGGCGACTGGCTCGCACGCTCACCCGGCGATCAGAGTGTGCTCGGCGATATGCGGTATTCGATTTCCACCCAGGCCTTCGATCCGGTTTGGGGAATTCGCCTCTCCATGGAGGATGGAAAAGGCCGGGTCGAATGGGTGAACCGCACTCGCGAACGGCGTCCACAGACGCGGGAGCTGTGGTCGGAGATTACAGCAAGCCATCCCGGGTACCGAGAGCTGTAGATCTTAGCGAAAGCCTCGGCAGCGAGCGCTCTGGAGAAAATGGTGTAGAGGCGGCTCTGTCCCGAGCGAGAGGTTTCCATTCTCGTATGACGCATTGCCGAGGGACGTGCCGCCTCTCACTTTGTGGCTGGGTGAAGGCGGGAGGGCGGAGCGGAGCCTTCGTGCGCGTGCCTCAGCGGTTGATGTCCCACCACCCTCCACCTCTGCCCACACCGCGGATCAAAGGCGGCACGTCCCTCGCAAGCTCGGGACAGAGCCGCCTCTACACCGCAGACCGTCGGCTCTCGCCTCACGGTTACCGGACGCTTTACTCTGTCGGTATTCGGACCATCAGCATCGCCGAGCACCTCCCTCCTTCGCTTCGAGCTTCTCCTTTGCGCCACGACTGCTAGCCTCCCGGCGGCAACGGTGTTTTGACCCATGAGCGAGAACTCGTCCCCAGTTGACGGAAGCCGAACGGAAATCATCTTCTACGCGGCCCTGGAGCGCCCCACCCCGGAAGAACGCAGCCGCTATCTGGCAGAAGTCTGCGGTGATGATGAGAACCTCCGAGCCTCAGTTACCCGCCTCCTGCAGGCGCACGCCGAGGCAGACGAAAGCTTCCTGAAGCACGAGAACCTCGCAACCGCGCTCTCCGAAGCCGATGCCCAGTTTGCCTTCCTGCGCACAGAACGGGCCGGTGACGATATCGGAGCCTACAAGCTCGCGGAGCAACTCGGCGAGGGCGGCTTTGGTGTGGTCTGGATGGCAGTACAGGAGAAGCCGGTGCGCCGCCAAGTGGCTCTGAAGATCCTCAAGCCAGGCATGGATACACGCGAGGTGATCGCCCGCTTCCAGGCGGAACGTCAGGCGCTCGCACTGATGGATCACCCGAACATTGCCCGCGTCTTCGACGCCGGATCGACCTCTTCGGGGCGGCCGTATTTCGTGATGGAGCTGGTCCGGGGAAAGAAGATCACGGAGTACTGCGACGTTGCCAACCTTTCGCCCCGGGCGCGATTGGAACTGTTCATCCAGGTGTGCCAGGCAGTGCAGCACGCCCATCAAAAGGGTATCATCCACCGCGACCTGAAACCGTCGAACATCCTGGTCACCGAACAGGATGGAGTGCCGATTCCGAAGGTGATCGATTTCGGGATCGCGAAAGCCACTGAACAACGGCTGACGGACCTCTCGGTGGTGACCCGGCTCGAGCAGATGATCGGAACCCCGCTCTATATGAGCCCCGAGCAGGCAGAGCAGCGGGTACTCGATATCGATACCCGTAGCGACATCTATTCGCTGGGCGTTCTCCTCTATGAACTCCTCACCGGCCGGACACCCTTCAAGGCGGACGAGCTGATGCGCCGTGGGATCGAGGAAATCCGAAGAGTGATCCGGGAGGAAGAACCGGCGCGCCCTTCTACCGCGTTGGTGACGATGAACAAGGACGCGCTTAGCACGGTCGCGAAGAGCCGCTGTATGGAGCCGCCAAAGCTCATCTCGGTGCTGAAAGGCGATCTCGACTGGATCGTCATGCGCGCGCTCGAGAAGGACCGGAGCCGCCGGTATCAGACAGCGACCGGACTGGCAGAAGAGATCCGGCGTCACCTGGCGAATGAACCCGTGCTTGCAGGTCCGCCCAGCCGAATTTACCGGCTGAGGAAGCTTGTCAGGAGAAATCGCATGGCGTTTACAGCGGGTGTCGCGATTGCACTCACGATCCTCGCCGCGCTGGTGACATCTACGTACCTTCTGATCCGTGAGCAGCAGGCGCGGAGGTATGCCGACAAAACACTCGCGGAGCTCCAAGCCACGGCTCCAGCCTTCCTCGAGCAAGCTCGCTCGCTGGTGGAACAAGGTGATTTCGAAGGCGCAATCGAGAAGCTCGAGTACGCAGCAAAACTGCGCCCCGATGTTTCAGAGTATGCGGTAGCGAAGGGCGATCTGCTCCAGAGTGTGCTGAGACTTTCAGAAGCCAGTGCCGCATATCGCTCCGCACTTGCGCTCGATCCCACGAACAAGCGGGCGCAATCGAATACAGCTCTCTGCGAGCGGCTCCTCGCGAGCACTCCGGATTTACGGATGCTCACGCGGGAAAGCCTCAGTGAGTTATACACGCACATGCAGCAGGAGCAGCGTCCGAGTGCCGAACTGATTCCGGTCGCCAAATTGCTCGGCAGGGAAAGGCAACTACTACTCGACGTCTGGATGGAGCGGTTGAAACCACTTCCCATTCCTGCAGAAAAACCTCTGGAGCAACGGCTCACGATGCGAAGCGTCGGCCTGCTCGCATTGGATCTCAGCGGTACGAGAGTTACGAATCTGCACCTTCT
>CBINJX010000211.1:0-7647 GCA_966251085.1 uncultured Verrucomicrobiales bacterium | reverse complement strand
CGGCTGTGGCAAAGGCCGTTCAGAAAAACCTGACGGCCGCGCAGCTAGAACAGACCCACCGGCAGATGGAGCATCTCGCCCGGCAGGTCGCCGAATTCCGGCTGCAGGAGGAGATGGAGCGAACCAAGGGCGAGATCTACGCGAGCGTACTCCACGACATCAACAGCCCCCTCACCGTCATCTCGGGCTTCATCGAGATGATCAACCAGACCGTCAAAGGCACGGCGACTCTCGAGGGGGAAAACCTGGAGACGATCAAAAACGATCTTCAGTACCTCACCAATGAGGTTTCCCGCTGTTTCGAGATTTCCCGCCGCTATCTTCGCTTCCTGAACCAGGACGCCAGCGAGGATATGTCGTCCGATGTGCAGCAGATTCTATCAGATCTGAAAGACCTTCTGAAGAAACACCCTGCAGCTCACGGACATCAGTTGTCGATCCAGCGGCTGGACTGCGCTACCATCGCACGGATCAATGGAACGGATCTTCTGCAGATCCTTCTCAACCTGACGTTCAACGCTCTGCAGTCCAGTGATAAGCCGCACGAAGTCGCCGTAACTTGCGAGCAGCACGAACACGGCATCACCCTGGAGGAGCAAAAGGATGCGGCCACTACCCGTTTCGTTACCCCCGGAAGATTTAATCCAGATGCCCCGTTGGTGACCTTCACCGTCAGCGATACAGGCTCAGGTATTTCTCCGGAAGCGCTTGCGCGGATGTTTGAGGAGCGGTTTACCACAAAGTCTCCCGGCCGCGGCACCGGCTTCGGCCTGACCATCGTCAAACGCCTGGTCGGTCATGCCGATGGCGCGATTCGCGTAAAGACAACTCCCGGCTTGGGAAGCAGTTTCACCGTGTTCATTCCGCTCCAGCGATAAAGCCGGTGCATGGTGCTCCCGGTACGAGCGTGTAGAGAAACCAAGAAGTGGCCCCGAATCGGCACGAAAAGCTCAAAAAAGAACGGCCTCGATACAGGTGGCAAGTTGAGAGCCGCGCACTGCCGGATCGGAGCAGATACAAGTAGCGGAATCCGAACTGATTGATGACTCACCGATTACTTTTTCACGACCCGCACGCGCGCTCCGCTATTTCGCGGCTCTCAACTCCTCTGAAAGTTGAGGGTTGAGTGCTGAGCGTTGAGGGACGGACACCGGCAGATCGGAATGGGTGAGCGTGGCGAAGCGGGGGCTGTTTACTGACTTCTGAGCACTGAGCATTGAGCACTGAGTACTTTCCTGCCGCCTTCACGCGCCCCGCTCGTTGGTCGCTCTCAACTTGCCCTTTTCAGGCAAAAACTACCGCGCCTCTGGCGCCAGTTCGATAACGCGTCCGGGCAGCCATCCAAGGCCGCTCTTGAAATCTGTCGGCCGGGTGTACTCCAGGATGAGAGCACGGCCGTCTCCAACTCGGATCACATCGATCGGACGCCCCAAAGGGGCAAGCACCGTCTCCATTCGCGCCTGCCATTGTCCTTCCGGGGTCTTTTCCATCTTTGCCGAGAGAAGGTCGAAGCCCACATCCTTTCCAATGGCCAGTAGATTGCCGAATCGCGTGATTAGAAAGCGGTTCTTTAACGGTTCAGGAAAATCGTTTCCGCACCAGATCATTCCTGCCGGCGAAGAGTGGGGATCAAAGGTGTAGAGCGGTTTTCTCGGACTTCCCCCCGCAGCTGGTCCGAGGTTTGCGACCGGCAAGCGGAACGTAACTCCTTCAGGCGGAGCCGGTGAATGGGGGTACGGCCGGCTCTCCACGGGCCAGTCCGCAAATTGATAGGGAAACCCGTAGTGCGCTCCCGGTTCGATAGCATCCATTTCCTCAGGAGCGTGAGCATCCGGACCATTGGTAACGCTGAAGAGTTGCCCGTTTTCATCCCAGGCAAAGCCGTAGGCGTTGCGGATTCCCCGGGCGAGCACCTCGATCTTTGGCTCCGTCGCTGAGGGATCGAGCCGCCAGAGACATGCTGTGATATCGACCTCTCCGCCTTTGTAAAAGTTGTCGTTCTTTCCAGCCTCGCCGCCATCGGTGCGCGATCCACTGTTCACGTAGAGCTTTCCGTCGGGACCAAACGCCATGTGGCTCACGCCATGATTGTAAGGTCCAACTCCAAACGGGTACTCCGTGCGAAACCAGAGTTTGGGTTTTGCCGGATGCCCATTCACAGTCTCCGACGTCCGATAAAAGCTCACCTCGTTGGTGACCAATTCTCCCGGCGGTTTAATCTGCTGATTCGTCACCACCCACAACCGCCCTTCCGCATCCTGAGCCATTCCCAAGGCATTCAATCCGCCCCGTGATGCCTCGGAATAATCCGACCGCAGAATGATCTGCATCAACGCACCGTTTACCGGATCGAGGAAATAAACCCCTGCGTTCTCAGCGAGCACATAAACGCCCCTCCCCTTCCCGTTAGAAGCCAATCGGGTACAGAACTCAGGGAGCTGAGCGACCTCCCGGACCGTCCAGCCTTCCGGCGGTTCTGGGAGAGGCTGGAACGCAGTCGCCCGAACGAGATCATCGTAAGTCTTGAACTTTGAAGTGGCACGCACCGCGGCAACCTCCTCCGGCGTGAAAGCTGCCACTCGGTTCCCCCAGGAATTGCCAATATATGTCAACACGTCCGCTACCTGCACATCGTCGAGCACCTGTGCGGGCATTGCGTTGTTGTACTTCACCCCCTTCACCGTGATCTCACCCGAGAGTCCCTCGGCGAGCACCTTCACAAGGCGCTTCCGGTCACCGCTCACCCAATCACTCCCGGCTAACGGCGGAAACACCGGCGGCACTCCCTGCCCCGTTGCCTGATGACACATCGCGCAACGTTCGGTGAAAATCTTCTCTCCCCGCTGTACAGAGGAAAGCTCCTCTCCCCTGGCCACACCGCAAACAGAGAGAACGTATGATAACAGCAACCAAGTGGCAGAGCGGGGGGAAGGCAGCATCGCCGCGAAACTAATGTTCCGCCGGGCACAGTCAATTCGTCTCAAATCCAGCGCTCGGGAGGTGATACGCGAAAGCGCAGCACTGCAATTCCGCCCCTAGCTGAATGCAAATGATTAACAAGAGTGCAAAACAATAGAAGTGGATTGGCGAGAAGACTATACATTGCTAAGAACATCGTCCGTATGAACATCACCAAACTCGCCGCCGCGGCCGCTTTCGCGTTCGCTCTCCTCGCCAGCCCCGTTTTCGCAGAGTCCTGCTGCGACAAGGCCAAGGCCAAGGGCAAAGAGTGCGCGCACAAGTGCTGCGTCGAAGCCGCGAAGGACAGCAAAGTCTGCGCGAAGTGCAATCCAGACAAGGTCGAGAAAAAGTCCTAGTCCGCCGCGCGTTCCCTCCCAATAAATTCAAAAGGCCGCTCCGATCTGGAGCGGCCTTTTTCTTTGAAGTGCCAAGTGAATAGTGAAAGTGCCAAGTGGGGAACACTTGGCACTTCGTTACCGGGAATAAAGATCCCGATTCAAGATCTCGGGTGAAAACACCACGCAGCTAAACCACCTGGCACTTTCACTCGGCACTCCTCACTTCTTAGGCGTGCTTCACTTTCTCCCAAGCGCGGGTCCTGGCAGATTTGAGCACAGCGTCGCAGACATACTGCGTTTCCAGCGCATCGCGGAAGGTCGGATGGCACGGTTTACCTTCACCCAGCGCCTTGAGGAAGTCAGCGACCTGATGCACGAACGACTCGGCATAGCCGATCTGGAGACCGGGCACCCACCAGTTCTTCATGTACGGCTGATCGCCGTCCGTGACGTGCACCGAGCGCCAGCCGCGAACGATGCTCTCGTCGCTGTGCTGGAACACCTTGAGTCGATGGAGATCGTGCAGATCCCATGCGAGCGAGGCATTCTCACCGTTGATCTCCAAGGTGTAGAGCGCCTTGTGGCCACGCGCATAGCGCGTCGATTCGAAGATGGCGAGTGAGCCGTTCTCGAATCGAGCGAGGAAGGCGCAGGCGTCGTCGATCTTTACCTCTTCCACCTGACCGGAGAGCGAATGCTTGCGCTCCTTGATGAAGGTTTCAGTCATCGCACTGACTTCCGTAATGCGGCCATTGAGCCAGATCGCGGTGTCGATGCAATGCGCAAGCAGGTCACCTGTTACGCCGGAACCGGCAGCCTTCGCATCCAGACGCCAAAGGCCCGCTCCACCCTGCGGCAGATCGGCGCTAATCGTCCAATCCTGGAGGAAGTTTGCGCGGTAGTGGAACACACGGCCGAGATCTCCACGGTCAATGATCTGCTTGGCAAGCGTCACCGCCGGAACCCGGCGGTAGTTGTACCAGACCGTATTCGGCACCTTGCACTCCTCGATGATCTTCACCATCTCCTCACCCTGTGGCCCATCGAGCGAGAGCGGCTTTTCGCACAGCACCATCTTGCCTGCCTTTGCCGCTGCAATAGCGATTTCAGCGTGCGAGTCATTAGGAGTGCAGATATCGATCGCATCGATATCTGAACGGTTGATCAGGGCTTTCCAGTCCGTCTCGACAGTCTCAAAGCCCCAGTTCTGGGCATAGGCCTTTACCTTCGCCTCATCGCGGCCACAGGCAGCTTTGAGGACAGGTTGATACGGCAGGTCAAAGAACTGACTGACCTGCTTGTAAGCGTTCGCATGGGTACGGCCCATAAAGCCGTAGCCGACAATACCAATGTTGAGGGGTTGCTTGGTCATAGGGGTTAGGTGTGAAGGATTTTTAGCCGCAAAAAGGCACAAGTAGAGGGAGGTTCAGTACCGTGGATAACGAGCCTCCGACTGCATCCCGTGACCACTCTCGTGATACCGGTGAATCGCAAACGACGTCTCTCGTACCACGTCGCAAAGTTTGAAGACGTTCATCCTCTCTCCTTATTGCGCCTCTTGTGCCTCATTGCGGCCTAATGTCTTTCTTTACTCCCGCCAGCCGTGGGCGTTGCGGACGGCGATCATGGCGGCGAGAATCGAGTTCCACGTCTCGGGCTTTTGCATGGTGTCATTGGAGAACATGCAGCCGTCCCAGCAGATGTGGCGGAACTTCTTGGTGAGGTTCCCCTGCTCGTCTCGCAGCCAGTAGCCAGCATCTTTGGCGATCTCGAGTTTACCATTGGGATCGTTAGGCAGGCAGTGACGGCCGGTCTTATCGTGGGAGCCGGAGCCCTTCACGGTGGCGTCGTTCTGCGCTACGTGGAAGTCGATGGTCCAGGGACGGAGCGCGGCGGTAAGAGTCTTCAGAGCTTCTTCCTTTGAAGCAGGCTCCCAGTTGAAGTTCTCGGGTACGATCCGATCCTGCTCGCGGTTGTAGCCGAGGGTGTAGAGGAGGGTGTGTGCCATGTCGGCCTGGAAACCAAGCGTCTGCGGGCGATCTACCATCTCGAGGAGGCGAACCATCTCGCGCCAGGAGTGCATGCCACCCCAGCAGATCTCACCTTCTGCCTCCAGGCGCTCGCCGAAATCTTCAGCGACCTTGCAGGCTTCTGTGAATGTCGCAGCGATCTTCTTCGTGCCATCCGGATCGGCGTCCCAGTCGGTCACGCCTGTGGCGGAGTCGATACGGACAACACCATAGGGCCGAATGCCGATTTCACGGAGGCTCTTGGCAATGCGGCATGCTTTGCGGACCTGCTCGACGAACTTCTTGCGATCCTCCTCAGAGCCCATGGCGGAACCGCCACCAGTCGGCGGCCACACGGGTGCAACGACAGATCCGACAACGAACCCACGACCACGGATCTTGTCCGCCGTCCGCTTGAGATCGTCATCCGAGATGTCGATGGAGACGTGCGGGTCGAAAAGGAAAATATCCACTCCGTCGAACTTCACGCCGTCCACCTCCGCGTTGGCGGTGAAGTCGAGCATGGTATCGAGATCAAATGGCGGCTCGGAGTCGGGACCTTTACCGACGAGCCCGGGCCACATTGCGTTATGCAGTTTGGGGTAGTTGTTGTCTGTTTGGGTGCTCATGGGAACGGTTTCTTATAGAGAAGTCTGAGGGTTCGGGGGAGAGGAACCGTGAGTGAGACTTTTCTCTGCCGGACCAGTCTCAGAGCGACAAGCTTTGTTTTCCGTCTGCAAAGAGCCGGGGCTTTCTCACCGAGCCGCAATGCGCCCCTAAAAAGGAACTGACTGCCCCTTGCGGGAAATTACTTAGGTATTATTGTCGGCCCGATGTTTTTTCGGACGATCAATCACCGGTTCGGTCTTGGAGTTGCTGCCTGCGCTGTTGCGCTGGCAATTCTCCCACTTCGCTCCTACTCCGAAACGACGACGGGTCTGCCTGTCGGCCAATCCGTTGTAGATGACGACAGTATCATCGACCGGCTGGAGAAGGTCGGTGCCGGCCTGATCCGTGAGGGGAAGACGATCCGGGTAAGGACACTGCGTCAGCAGCTGGCGAAGCGTACAAAGACGACATTGCAACTGCCGGTGCTGGAAAATCCGGCCCCCTTCAATACGGAGGAAATTTATTCACGCCGCTCCTCCGGCGTAGTGATCGTGGGAATGCTCGGCCGCCGGGCAAAAAACGCTCGCTATGAAGTCGCCGGCAGCAGCGGTTTTGCCCTGACCAGCGATGGTGTTTTTGTGACAAATTATCATGTCATCGACGATCCTCAGGCCGAGGGCCTTGTAGTAATGACCCGCGACGGCGTGGTCACCCCGGTCACAGAGGTGCTCGCAGCGGATAAAGTCGCCGACATTGCAATCCTCCGCGCACCAGGTGCCCAGTTTCAGCCGCTTCCTCTGGCAAATACGGAGTCGCAGCCCGGTGCTCCGATCTGGGTCATTGCGCATCCCGACCACAATTTCTTCTCCCTCTCCCAGGGAATGGTTTCCCGCCACTTCATGGCAAATACGGAAGTCGGGCGCACTCCGCAGATGGCGATCACTGCCGATTTCGGTGTCGGTGCAAGTGGCGGCCCTGTGCTGAACTCCCGCGGCGAGGTGACCGGTATGGTCTGCTCGACGACTTCGGTTTACTACTCGGACGTGAAGGCCCGCATTCAGGACCTTCAGATGGTCTTCAAGCACTGCGTGCCGGTGTCGAGCATCCGCGCTCTTCTCGAAAAGGGCCAGAGCCAGGCGGCGCTGGTACGATAGCTCGGTAAAGTTTACTCTTCGATTCCAGAGCGGGTAACTTGACAGGTTACCCGCTCTTCGGAATGAGCGGGAGCGATAAAAAAAGCTCCCGAGGATGACTTAGAAACGCCCCCAAGGGTCTCAAAAGTGGTGATGGCGATCTTTTTTTGGCCCGGAAAGGATCTCCAGAGTGTTTGCCGCCTCTCGAATGGATCAGGAAAAAGGTTAAAAGACCCTTGGGACACTCCAGAGAGGCTCGGATGAGGTGCGCAGAGGGAAAAATTCTCTTTGGAGCGTTCCGAAGTATCTTCGAAGACGCAAAATGGATCTACAAAGATGCAATTTCCATCTTTGGAGACCCAAAAAGGATCTTTTGAGCGGTCGCCCCCCATTTTGAAGCGTCCGCAGCGGTTTCGGAAATGGTTTCAAACCTCTCCAAAGCGATCCGGAAAATGTCAAAAGGGTTTGGAAACCGCTTTTGAGACCCGTCCTGTGACTCCAAAGCGTCTCCAAACTGCTCAGAAGATGCATTTTGCCTCTTCGTAAGCGACACGCCAGGCGGCGTCTTGACACATCGTTTGGGCAGCCCTGACCGAG
>CBINJX010000210.1:0-7647 GCA_966251085.1 uncultured Verrucomicrobiales bacterium | reverse complement strand
GACGTCCGGCAGGCAAACCGGGAAGCCCTCCTCAACAAACTCCGGGAGAGCTTCTCATACCGGACCGCAGGCGACAAACTGATCGCGGACTACGACGAGGCGATCGAGCAGGGCTTCCGTCTTGCGGGAAGCGACTTCATGCGAGCGTTTGATCTCAAATCCGAGCCGGGAAGCCTCAGGCAGGCTTACGGCGCTGAATTCGGCCAGCGTTGCCTTCTCTCACGCCGGCTCATTCACCGAGGCGTCCGATTCGTAGAGGTTGCCTTCAATCTCAACTTCATCAATGGCGCGGGCTGGGACACCCACAACCAAGCTCAGCTGAATCAGTACATTCTCATCCAACAACTGGATGCCGCCGTCGCAACGCTGGTGCAGGATCTCGAGAAGCATCAGCTCCTCGACAAGACACTGATCGTCATCGGTACGGAATTCGGCAGACCGGCTCATTTCGATGGCGGCGGAGGACGCGGGCATTATGGGAAATGTTTTTCCATCGTCCTTGCAGGCGGAGGCCTCCGCACCGGGCAGGTCGTTGGGCAGACCGACGATCTGGCGATGAAGATTCTCGAAGAACCGGTCTCGGTGCCTGATCTTTTCGCAACGATCTTTGCCGCGGTTGGGGTAAATCCATCCAAGAACCTGATGGATGGTGATCGTCCCATACCCATCACCGATGGAGGCCAGCCGATAGCGCGATTGTTCGTGTAGGACAGATCCCGTTTGAGTAAACCTGTGTAGAGGCGGCTCTCTGCGGAGTTCAACGACGCAGGTGCCGCCTCCATCTTCGCGGCCGGGCCGAGAGGGCGGAGGGGAATAGCGGAGGTAGGTGGGCGGGCCAGCCGCCAGGTGCTGGGGTGGTGCGGAGCCTGAACGTGGATTGTGAGTCGATGTACCACCGCCCTCCGCCCACGCCGAAGATTGGAGGCGGCACGTCCCTCGCAAGCTCAGGACAGAGCCGCCTCTACACAGGCTTATCCAACCTGCGATTTGCACTTCAGGTGCAAACGTTTGGCCTCAGACACCGAAGCAGTGGCCATTTGAGGCGAAGCGCCGGCCTTTTCCTGCGAAGCACCGCAGAAGAGCTGCAAACGATGGCAGAACTTCCGCAAACGTCTGGCCATTTTCTGCAAACGTTTGCTGAAATCCTGCAAGCGTTTGCACCCATTCCTCAATCGTTTGCAGCCGGAGGGGAATCGTTTGGCCCCGATGGCCAAAGCTTTGGCCGCTGAGGCCAAACGATTTCATCCTGAGTGCAAACGATTGGGGCCGTGCTCCAATCCTTCGCAGATGAACCGCAAAGCTTCGCAGAAACCTGCAATCATTCGCAGAAGTTCTGCGATCGTTTGCAGCGCTTCCGAAGTGCTTCGCCCTCCGGCTGCGGTGCTTCGGGTGATTTGGCCAATGCTTCGGTGTCCAGGTGCGAAGGCGTAGGCACCCACCCTACCGGCTTGGCCTCACTCCCCAAAGCGTAGGTCGGCGGGGCCTGGCGTTCAAGCGGGTTTGCTCGTCCACGCTTGATTCCGGCGTAATTGATGGAACGAAGGGATTCAATCTCCAGGAGGAAAGTCCCCATAGGGATTCGCTGGCGAAAATCTTTGTTTTCGCATTCATTGCGCCCGTGGTTCCAGTTCCTGTCTCCCCTGTTGATCCGGCGGATTATGCGGCTCCGGCATCCATGACGGATGCGGCACCGCCTCCTCTACCCACGCCTCCCGAGAGCCGTGCCATCCTCGAGGTGCGCGGTCTGCACCGACATTTCGGAAAGGTAGCCGCGGTCAACGACGTCAGCCTCACCGCCCACGAGGGTGAAATCTACGGCTTCCTAGGCATCAACGGCGCCGGCAAGACCACCACAATCCGCCTGATCATGGGGATTCTTGCTGCGGAAGCGGGGACCATCACGCTCCATGGCGAAACGACCCGACGCACCTCGGTCGCGCAGAAGCGGAGGATCGGCTACGTCTCACAGGAGCAGAACTTCTATCCATGGATGACCTGCAAGGCTCTCGGCCGCTTCGTCGGAGCCTTCTACCCGACGTGGGACGCCGCGGAATTCACGCGACTGCTGGAGATCTTCGAAATCCCGCCCGACCGCCGCTCCTCGGAACTCTCGGGCGGTATGCGCGCGAAGCTGGCGCTTGCCCTCGCACTAGCCCCCCGCCCTTCCCTCCTAGTGCTCGATGAACCCACGGCTGGTCTCGATCCGGTGGCCCGGAGGGAGTTCATGCAGATCATCGTCGCTCAGGCCCGACAGCATCGGCGTACCACGTTTTTCTCTTCTCACCTGATCGATGAGGTGGAGCGGTGCGCGGATCGTGTCGGGATCATCCATAGCGGCAGCATGCGGTTTGAGGGGCGTCTTACGGAGCTGCGCGACCGCGTCCGGCGGCTCAGGCTCCCCGCGAGTATGGAATTCTCCCTGCCTGCCGGATTTGAGATCTGGCGGGACGAGATCATCGGTGATCTACGGGAACTCACTGCTCATGCCCCTTCGGAAGAATGGAACACACTGTCCATCCCCGAACCGGCAAACACGGTGACGCTAAGCCTGGAAGACATCTTCATCGCCTGCGTGGGTTCCCGCAGGCTGCAGCTATGATCCGGGCGCTCACCGGTAAGGAACTGCGCCAGCACGCAGTGACCTTTGCCTTTCTCTTTGCACTTCTGCTGATAGGCCTCGCCGGCATCACCGGGCAGCGTTTTCTCTCCCGGGCAGCAGGCACAGGCCTGGCAGGTGTACGGCTACTGCTCATCACTATCGTCCCTCTTGGATGCATCATGCTCTCGCATGTGCTCGTGGCGGCCGAGTTTGGAAGGAAGACCCAGCTCTTCCTCGATGCATTGCCGCTGCCGCGCTGGCGTCTGATTGCCGTCAAATACCTGCTGGGATTCTTCATCCTCCTGGCGGGGAGCATTGCAGCGCTCGCAATTGAGCTTACCTCCGGGCGCGGGAAAGCAACTCTCACCGCAGAGTTTACCGTCATTCTGGTCGCGAAGGTGGCGGTATGGTTGTTGTTTATCTACAGTGTCTTCTTCGCGCACTCCCTGCTTGGACGATACCGCATTCCGGTAGTCATCGCGTCGATCCTCATTCTTTTACAGTTGCAGCAGGAGGGCGTGCCCACAGGAGAGTTCGCCCCGTTCCAGTTGGTCGATCATCGCTTCGCTTACGAAGCGCATCACTTTCCTCTCCGTGAACTGCTGATCACCGTGGCAGTCAGTTGCGGACTGATCGGCATTGCGTTCTGGCTGGGGCTTGCGCGGGATGCCACTCTCGCCGGTTTTCTCGCAAAGCGGATGTCAGGGCCAGAGAAGGCGTTCTTCACCTTTCTGACAATGGCGGGCCTGCTGTCGATGGCCTATACCATGGAGCGTCGAAAGGAACTCGAAGTCGTCCGGATGCCCGGCGCTGTGGAAGTCGAACGCGGAGCGGTACGGGTTGCCGTCTCCGCGGCAGTAGCATCACCCACATCTGCCGAGCAGGCTGCCATCCAGCGGGTCTCCTCCCTGATCACCACGGAAATGGAGGCGCTGTCCGCGTATCTGAACTGCGAGACTCTTCCTCCAATCTTCATCGTTCACCGCCGCGATTTTGCATCGGATCGGATCGAAAACGGTGAACTGAAAGCGAAGCAGGGATTGATGCTCCGGGCGAATGTCGCCACGGAAACGTTCGATCAGGAGAAGTTTCTCCAGCGTTTGGTTCACGAGATACTGCTCCTGAAAAGCTCGGGTCGGGCGGCAAAGGAGCCAAACGCGTGGGTCCTCGCCGGATTCCCGTCGTGGTGGATGGAGAAAAGAAGAAATGCACCGACGCGGTCAGAAGATCCGCTCCGGCTCAAGCAACCCGTCGAGCTTTCGGATGAAGCAATAAGCGACTGGCTCAAGCTCCAGAAGACCATTGGCGAGAGCGAAGCCAAGACGTTGGCCCGCATCGGCCTGACCGCATTGGAGAGTCGCTATGGTGAAGAGGCTTCCCAGAGATTTCTCCGCGCGATGTTTGCGGCGGACGTTCCAAAGGACATTCGCGGATGGCTGAGCGACGTGACTCATCCCATGTCCGCCCGGCTCCAGGCGGCCACAGGCGCGTCGCTCGAGTCCTTTGCCCAAGCGTGGGCCGCCTCTCTGCCTGCTGTTACCGAGGAACCGCCAAAGCCAGAATGATCACGCTCATCCTGAAAGAACTGCGCGCCCTACGCCCGTTTATCTGGCTGATCCTGGCGCTGAGCATCGCAGGCACGGCCTACGAATTCGCCACATCGTTCCCTGACGAAAACTCGCTGACCGCGAAACGCCTGGTCGATGAAACCCACGGCGGCATCGCTACGTTGATCCTGGCATTGATGCTGGGGTCGACGCTCGTGATTCGCGAGAGCGAGGAAGGCACGCTCGCATTCCTCGATGGCCTGCCGGTCTCACGCAGCCGTGTATTCTTTGCAAAGGTCGTTGGTGGGTTCCTGGTGCTGATGCTCATTCCAATAACCGATATTGGTTATGAATTGGCGACTGGGCTACTCTCCCGGACATCCGTGGATGATCCGCTCCCGTGGAGCTTTCTAGGCCTGTTCACAGCGGCACATGTCGTCGCGACAGCCTTTGCCTTGGGAACCGCGCTGGCGCTTGCTTTCCTGCGCCAGTGGCTCATCCTCGTATCTGGACTGCTCGTATGGGGTTTCATCTGGCTACGGGCCAAAGGAGAGACATGGCATCTCTGGTTGAACCCGCACACGCTTTTCTCCGGGATGGACCACTCCGAGGCCACCATTCCATGGGGGCAGATTGGGGTTCAGACCGGGGTAGCGGCCTTCGGGCTCCTGCTCGCTTGGATCTTGTTCTGCCGGACAGGCAGCCGGAATCAGGATTCACTCGAAGCGGTGAGCCGTAACAGGCTCGGCCGCTTCGCACTCAGCGCCGCCAAACTTTGTGCTCCCGTGGTCTGGTTCTTTGCTGTCGGCACTGCCGTCTGGAGTTCGGAGGATGATGAGGACGACGATCACAGCAGCCGCCCCCTCGGAGAATCCGCGTTCGCGCGGCATGAGACTGCGCACTACGAATTCCTCTTTCGCGAGAGCCAAAGGGAGTTGGTAGAAGAACTCTTCGAGAGCGCAGACGCGGTTTACAAGCAGGTGGGCGCCTATTTGCCATCCGAACGGAAGGAGCGAATCGTCGTTGATCTCGCCAGCCCGGTTCTTCCCCATGCGGCGGCACTCACGAATTGGACAAAGATCCGCTTTCCCGTCCTGGGGGAAGACTCCACGGACGAGGTTGAGCGAGTGCTCGCACATGAAACTGTGCACGTGCTGATCCATCAGATCGGCGACACGGGCTTTTCGAATGCTCACCGCTGGACCCGCTTTTTCAATGAGGGACTCGCTCAATATCTCGCGGACAGTCTCCATGCAGACGAGACTTTAAAGACGAACAGCAGACAACTCGTTGCAGCGCTGGCAGCCAGAGGCAAAGTGCCTTTCACCCTGTTGTGCGACAACGACATTCTCGGCAACTCGCGGGATGCGGAGCTTGTTTATCCTTTCGGCGAGGTCTTTTGCCGCGCCCTGATTGAAGTCGCTGGCGATGATGCGCCAGCGCGTCTGCTCAAAGAATTCCAGCGTCAGGGACTCGGCCATCGTCTAGAGGGAATCGCTCTTTGGAGAGCGGCGTTCCAGGGGTGCGGTTTGAACTTCGATGCTGTAACTGCAGCCTACGAAACCGAAATCGAGCGACTGCTCGAGGAGGAAGCCGAGTTCGTTAAAAGCATTCCCCGTCTCACTGCGAAGATCGAGACCACCGAAGAGACGATTCGAGTCACTCCCGAATACACCGGCGAGGCGCCGGGAAAGATTGTCTGCTCATTGGAAAAGAACATGTTCCTCGGCAAGACTCCCGAGTGGTATCGGCCTGGGCCGGACGGTGTGATCGAGATCCCTCGCAAGGATGTGACCGAGCCAGAACTCCGTTATCTGCTAGGCTGGAGGATCGAGGGATTCCCATGGCCTGTGATCTTCGAGCCTTGGGCGAGCACCCGGATTCAGTGATGATGGAAGAGTGCAAACCTTCATCGCTCTACTCCGTGGAATCAATATCGGTGGCCGGACCCAAATGCCCATGGCCGACCTCCGATCCCTCTGTGAAGGCGTGGGCTGGAGCGACGTACGGACCTATATCCAGAGTGGAAATGTGATCTTCCGCACGGACCGCACGCCGGCGGAACTCGAGGAAGAACTGGAGCAAGCGATCGTGCGCCAATTCGGATTTGCCGTCCCAGTCCTTGTACGAGCAGCGGCAGAGTGGCCCGGGTACATTCGCGCGAATCCATTCCCCGACGCATCCCAGACAGATCCCAATCTGGTGCTGCTGGCCCTTTCAAAGAAGCTGCCGGCCAGAGAGGCTGCGGTCCGGCTACAGGAGCGAGCAGCTGCGGGCGAACGCATTGCGCATGTGGAGAATGCACTTTGGATTCATTTCCCGAATGGTTCCGGCCGATCCAAACTCTCACCCGCTCTTCTGGACAGGTTAGTCGAGTCGCCCGTCACGACTCGCAACTGGCGGACTGTGCTCAAACTCGAGGAACTCTCTCGCGAGTGAGCGAGGCGGAGGGCGGTGGAGTCCTAACGCTGCAGCTGCATCGTCTCTGCTTCCGAAGCTGCGCAGCAGAGTGGAGCATGCATCCTGCGTGCTCAGGTGGATCGCCGCAGTTCACCGCCTTCCAAATACCTGCACCTCACCTAATCCCGCCAGCGTAGGCGCATGCCTTTTCCTGTGGGGAAGTCTCCACCCCTACCGCGCTCCCGAGCAGGAGAAGGAATGAGACACATCTTCCTGTCTTCACATCCACTCAAGGCACGCTGGAAGCGTACCCCACTCTGCCGTCCGCAGCTCAATGCGCCTCGGCAATCTTGCTCCTGATTGAGGAGTTTCGGCTTGTGCCACTTCGTACTAACCGCAACGGTCTCGCCCATGGTTGCGCAGGGTCCGATGGAGCACAGTCTTTTACTTCCCGCCCTGCACATAGACGTCACACCGGTTGTATCTTGCACACGATAATGCGATGATGGGGGATGCTCTCGGAGTCTCTGCCAGATCCTGAGCTTGTCGCGAAAGCGGTCGAAGTAGCCCGCTTGCTACAGCGTCGAGCTTCGGTCCTCCAGAATGCGGAGGATCGCCACCGGCAAGCCGAACTCGCCCGAATGGTCCGGAATCCAGCGGACAAGGCGACGCTGATGCAACTTACGGACCAGGCGTTTCGATCTAAGTCCGCACCACGCATTGCCGATCAATTCCGCTACCTGCTTCAGCGACGTGGCATTCCCGGTTTTTTCTCACCGCTCGACCAGGCACTGCTCGCGGCTTTTCGCGCGTTTGGGCACCTTGCGCCTACAGTTTCAGTTCCTCTTGCCCGGATGCGCGTGCGCCACGATGCAGAGCGCGTGATTCTTCCAGCTGAGGAGGAGTCACTCGCGCCACGTCTGGCACAGCGCCGCGAGCGTGGGATCCGGATGAATGTGAATCTCCTCGGCGAAGCGCTGCTCGGTGAGAAGGAGGCACAGCATCGAATGGAGAGTTATATCGCAGCGCTGCGCCAACCTGACCTGGAGGTCCTCTCGATCAAGATCTCCACCATCTACTACCAGATCTCGGCTCTCGCGC
>CBINJX010000209.1:0-7648 GCA_966251085.1 uncultured Verrucomicrobiales bacterium | reverse complement strand
TCTATGTCTCCAGCAGTACTTGGAACTTTTACGACGTCCTTCGGGATCTCTTCGAATACCGGAGCATTCCAGCAGGACCCCTACTCCTTCAGGACTTCGGCATCGATCTGAACAAGCTCATCAACGAGAGTCATCACGTCCATAAACTCCGTTCGATCCGGGATGTCTTTGACAGATATCCGCACCTCCATTTCATACTGATTGGGGACAGTGGACAGGCCGATCCCGAGATCTACCGGGAAGTTGTGAAGCTCTATCCCGGGCGTGTTCTCGCCGTCTACATCCGTGATGTTTCACACCCTCCTGAGCGGGACGAGGCGATACGGAAACTCGCCGCGGAGATCGAACCATCCAGTTGTCACCTGCTTCTTGCTGAAGAAACCAGTGTTGTTGCCGAGGACGCCCTGAAGCACGGCTGGATTCGAGCCGAGGTGTTGGACGAAATCATGGCGGAGAAAGCAGCTGAACCCGCGCCGAGTGCTGTGGAAAAGATCCTTCACCAGCAGACCTGAGGGATTTTTGCCATCCGCTGGTGTCTGCGGGCCTACAGAGCGGCGCCAGTCTTGGCGTTCCGGACTTTCTCCGCGCCTCCACGCGTTTCGGCAATCGTCGATTGCGCTCACCTCAATATTTTCAACTATTCGCTTTTTCCCAGAGACGCGCGAAGGTGCAGGGAGACACGGAACTTGACTCAACCATTGGCAAGCGCGCGGAGAGGCATTACGTTTGGCGCCTTTTCCTTAAATACCGATATGAACACTCCACGAGTCACGATCTACGACACCACCCTTCGCGACGGAACGCAAGGGACGGGCATTTCGTTCAGCGTGCTCGATAAGATTAGGGTCGCAGAGAAGCTCGATGAGTTTGGAGTGCACTATATCGAGGGGGGCTGGCCGGGTTCCAATCCAAAGGATGCCGCCTTCTTCGAAGAGGCCGCCAAGCGCGAATGGAAAAACGCCCGCATCACAGCCTTTGGCATGACCCGTCGTGGTCGTGTGAAGGTAGAGGATGATGCACAGGTGCAGATGCTCCTCGATGCGAAGACTCCTGCGGTTACCATCGTCGGGAAAACCTGGCCTCTGCACGTCACCGAAGTTTTCCAAGTCTCTCTGGAAGAAAATCTCGCGATGATCAGCGATACCGTCGCGTACCTGAAAAAGCACGGGCGCGAGGTGCTCTATGATGCCGAGCATTTCTTTGATTCCTTCCGCGACGATCCCGAGTACTCCCTCGCTACGATCAAGGCAGCGCAAGATGCGGGTGCGGATCTCGTAGTCCTTTGTGATACAAATGGCGGTTCGCTTCCGGAATGGATCGACCACGTTACGAAGCAGGCCGTGGCAGCCCTGGGGCGCGGGGTCGGTATCCATACCCATGATGACTCCGGCTTCGGTGTCGCGAATGCGATCGCCGCAGTCCGTGCCGGTGCCGTGCAGGTACAGGGGACGATCAACGGATACGGTGAGCGGGTCGGAAACTGCAATCTGACGACCGTAATGCCGAATCTGCAGCTCAAGATGGGCATCGATCTTGGCCTGGATCTTACCCGCATGAAGGAACTCTCCAATTTCGTCGATGAACTCGCCAACGTCCCGCACCACATCCGTGCACCGTACGTCGGCAGCGCCGCCTTTACTCATAAGGGCGGTTTGCACGTGCATGCCGTTCAGAAGCTGGCCCGGACTTACGAGCACGTGGACCCGGAACTCGTAGGCAACTCCCGCGTGATCACCATCTCGGACATGTCCGGGCAATCGAATGTGATCGTCAAAGCCGAGACCCTCGGCTTCAAGCTCCAGAAGGGAGCGCCGGAGGTGGCGAGCATCCTGCAGGAAGTAAAACGCCTGGAGAGCGAAGGGTATGAATTCGAGGCGGCGGAAGCTTCCTTCGATCTTCTGATCCGTAAGTGCCTCGGGCAGCATCATCCGTTGTTTGATCTCCTCGAATACCACTGCTCCTTCCGTCGTTCCGGCGATGGCTCATGGGATAAGTGCGAGGCGACGGTGAAGCTCTGCGTCGGGCCGGACAAGGAATACACCGTCGCAGAAGGCGATGGCCCGGTGAATGCGCTGGATGCCGCTCTCCGCAAGGCGCTCCGGCATTTCTATCCGCAGATCGATGAGATCTCGCTGGAAGATTACAAGGTTCGCATCATCAACGGCCAAGCAGGAACTGCCGCACGCACACGCGTGCTGATCACCTCCAAGGATCATCACGGCAGCTGGGGGACGGTCGGTGTGAGCGATAACATCATCGAGGCCAGCTGGCTCGCCTTGGTGGACAGTTTCGAATACCGCCTCCGCCGTTCGGGTGGAGATTCGGTGTAGGAATAAACGATTATCCAAAGAGCCGCAGTCCGATCGGGCTGCGGCTCTTTTGTTTTGCTTTCAGGCAAACAGAAAAGCCGCGCCGGATGATCCGGAGCGGCTTTGGTGTTGAAGGAAGAGAAAGAAAGGTAAGTCTAGCTGCGTCGCCGACGCCCAATTAAGGCGACTGCACCAAGTGCGACCAGACCAGCGCTGGCAGGTTCCGGAACCGGGCTGATGACGGTGGCTCCCGTCGTATCAATGTAGATATCGTCCAAATAAACCGGGCCAATGTGAGCCGTGTCCGGAGGAGTGTTCGTATTGCTAGTTGCTGTTTTGGCGAAAAAGCTCAGCAGATCCTCGGCTTTCGGTGAACTATTGCCGTCCACAGTGTCGCCGCCCGTCGTACGGAATGTGAACAGGGTTTCGGTGCCGGCATCAAGCAATGTAGGCTCCTCATAAACTCCGCCCTGCATGTACACGGAATAGAGATCTTTCGAGTTATCGATCACCATCCAGACGCTGTACCAATTCCCGGAATCGAGGGTATCGACAACCTTGAAGCCTCCTGCGTCGCGAACGTTCAGTCCCCGATCCGCCTTGTTAGAATTAAGCTGCGTCCGGAACTCATCGAAGCTTGAGGTTCCCGGTGTGGAATTGTGAGATGTCCCCATGGAGATGTTGACATCTGCATCAGCGCGGTACATCCGGAAGAAGAGGGTTGCCGCTGAACTGCTGTTCAGAATCGCCAGCGCTCCGAAATTCTTGAAGACATTTGCGCCCGTTGTGGTGATCGAGAGAACGAGGTTTTCAGGATTTGTCGGGTCGAGTGCCACATTTCCGCCAGAGCCGCTGGAAGTCCATCCACTTTGGCCATTGATGTTGCCGAGGGTGAGCGATTCGAAATCATCGAACAGCGAGAATGCTGCCTGACTCTCGTGTGTGATCATTAAGCCGCAGATGCCCAAAAGGGCATAGCGGACCCAGTGGGGGGAATGGATCGCCATATCGGTCAGAGCAGCTTCGTATTAGAAAAAGTGCAATTGCGTTGCCGGTGTATTCGTAAAAATTGGAAGTAGCCTTTTGTTTTCCTACCCACTCTTCCTACGGTTCGCTTGCCTGCGAAAAAATCTCTGGCGCTTCCGAGCGCCGTTACTTGGAAATCTGCTCTTACCCGCCCACCCGCCTGACGCATTCCTCGATGATCGCCACATGCGCCGCGGCCCTGTGCGGGAGGGCAAATTCAGACGGTGTTTCGATCGTAAACGTCCGCTCCGAATGATGCAGGTGAAGCCAGATCGCCTCGGGATACCCCATGATCTTGAACAGCCCCATGTTGAGCCTGCGCCGGATCACTCCTGCCTTGGAGCGCCGTCCATCCACACTCACGCGCTGCTCGATCGGGATGATCGGTCGAGCAATCTCGATTAATTCCTCACCCCAGTACGGCTGCGCCCGCTGGACCTCGTAAAGGTAGAGCCCCTGGCCGTCGTAGTCCTCGTGTAGATTGAGGGCGACCGAGAACCGGTAGGGTGCGATGACCTGCTTCCAGCCGGCCACGAATGGGAGTTCGTCGCGATGGAAAGAGCGATTCAAGTCGAGGCCAGCCTGATCGAAGCGGCTGTTTGCGATGAGTCCCCACGGATTCAGGCATGGGAAGATCATGAGCGGCAACTCGCGCAGACGTTCGCCTTCGCGTTCCGCCCATTCGATCAACCCCTCGGTCGCTCCGGGTTCGTCGCCGTGAATCCCGGCGGAAATGTAGAGTCCTCCCTCCCGGGAGAGCGCCCGGGTGCGGAGGAAATAGAGCGGCAGTTCACCCACGATTCCCCATCGCTGCAGTCGCGTCCCGCAGCGCTGGGCGACGCGTCGCCAGCGCTGGATCAGGTATCGGTAGTCGTGCGACCGATGGGAGAGGAGCCCGGGATGATTGAACACGCGTCAGAGTTCCGTCAGGAGGCGCTTGTGGATGTTATCAAAGCCGCCATTGCTGAAGATCACGATCACGTCGCGCTCCTGCGTATGGGTGCGGAGGCGGTCGATAATTTCGTTCACTCCGGGTTCGTAGAACGCCGGTTTTCCACTGGCGGCGATGTCCTGCACGACCTTCTCCGGCTTGAGCCGGTTTTCCTCCGGGATCTGCTCCAGGCGCGCCACCTGTGCGAGGATCACGCCATCGGCCTCGCGGAATGCCTTTGGCAGATCGTCCTGGAATACCGCACGCCGTGTGGTGTTCGAGCGTGGTTCGAAGATCGCCCAGATACGGCGTCCCGCATACTGATGCCGTAAGCCGTTCAGTGTCTGCGCGATGGCGGTCGGATGATGCCCGAAGTCGTCGATGATCGTCATTCCGCGGACGTCCCCGCGCACCTCCTGACGGCGCTTGATGCCTTGGAACTCGCTGATCGCCTCACGGATTTTCTCCAGATCCACTCCATAGAAATGTGCGGCGGAAATGGCCATCGCCGCGTTCCGCACATTGTATTCGCCCACCATCGGAATCGAGAAGCGGGTCTCCAGTAGGGTGAAATCCGAACCATTCGGGCCGTAGCTCACCTCGGTGATCCGGCGCGCTGCATTCGGAGAAAAGCCTACTTCCACGAGTTGCGCGCGGCAGATCTTTGCCACGTCCACACAGTTCGGATCGTCTCCGTTGATCAGCACCATCCCGTTCTCTGGAACGATGTTCAGCAGACGCCGGAAGCTCGTCTTGATGTCCTCCAGGTCCCGGAAGATGTCTGCGTGATCGAACTCAATATTGTTCACGATCACGAGTTCCGGGAGGTAATGGAGGAACTTCGAGCGCTTGTCGAAAAAGGCGGTGTCGTACTCGTCACCTTCGAGTACCACATACTTCGAATCGTGCAGCTTACAGCCCTGGCCAAGGTTCTTGGCAATGCCGCCCACCATGAAGGCCGGATCAAGCCCGCAGCGCTGGAGGATCCAGGTCAGCATCGAAGTGGTCGTCGTCTTCCCATGGGTACCGGTCACCACCAGATTGTGCCGTCCGCGGAGGAAGAACTGCTTCAGCGTTTCCGGAAGGGAGAGGTAATACAGCTTGCGATTGAGCACCGCTTCCAGCTCGGGATTGCCTCGGGAAATGGCGTTGCCGACTACGATCAGGTCCGCATCCTGCGGAATGTTCTCCCCACGATAGCCCGCGCTGAGTGTGATCCCTTTCTCCTCCAGAAAGGTGGACATCGGCGGATACACGTTTTCATCCGACCCGGTGACCGTATAACCTTGCTCGCGCATTGCTGCCGCGACCGCGCCCATGGCGGTGCCGCAAATGCCGATGAAGTGGATGTGGCGGATCGGGTTTTGCATAATGCGCTCGGAAAAAGACCGGGAAACTATGGGAGGTAAGCCGCTCGTGCAATCGCGCAACCATCTCTCCGGCACGGATTCTGAGCGAAGTGCGGCTCCGGACGGCTGAGAACGCCTCTGGTCTCGAAGTTCTTAGGAAAGGAGAGCCCTGATGAAATGCCCACTTTGTGATACTCCACTTCCTGACGACGCCCAGAGTTGTACGCGCTGTGATTGGGTGCGGAATCCGCCCAAGTCCGAACTGCGTGCGACCAAGGATAATAGCCGGGACTTGGCTGCACTCTGGCTGAGCCTGGTTCCCGGGTTGGGGCATCTTTACAAGGGACACCTGATTCTCGGTGGTGTGATCTTTTTTATCGCCGGCCCCCTGACTCTCGCCCTCGCGGCGGCCCTTCTGGCTGGCACGCTGGGATTGAGCCTCGTGCTTCCGCTGACCTTCATGTTCATGGTCATGGCGCACGCCTATCGTGCCAAGGATTACCGGACGCGCGTCATCGAACGAGCAGGGACGATCAATCGCTCCGCCGCTGTGCCTCAGCACTGAGGGGCTATCCCAGTAGCGCGAGCCTCTCGAAATCGTAATCCTCTGGAACGAAGGGGATTACGATCAAGTGGCCGCACCGCCGACTGAGGTCGGTTCTAAGCGGTTGCGACCTAAAACCGCTCCGCCTCAGCTGTGTTTTGGAGCGCGGATCACGCCAGATTCCAGATCCTGCGCGCGCCGGTCCACGATGCGCGTCGCCACTTCCTCTACCATCTGCTCCAACAGGAGTCGTAGATGGCTCCCCGCGCGGAAGTCGGCCGGCGCAATATGTTTTACCCGGCTTGCGTGGGTCGAAAGCTGAAAACACTTTTTGAAGGAAGCCCGAGTCGGGTCTTCCGGGTTGTAAACTGCAATCGCTTGCCCGCCGTGCTGGCGGACCACCGTGAAGCAGGGGACATCGGTCGGACCATCGCCCACATAGATCATGTGCTCGAAAGGAACCGGGCGCAGCTCCGGCGGCATGTGGTCGTTCACATCCTCGGACATATCGAGCAGTCCTTTATTGATCCGGAAAAGGAACTGCGTCTTTTGGGTGTGTGAGATGACCCGCTTCGGGAAAGTAATCCTGCCATCGCGATCCTCGGCAAACTCACAGCCGAAAACCGCGCGGACATGAGGAGCGAGTTTTGAACCGTCGATCAGCACCTTCAGCCCGCTGGAAATGATGTAATGCTCCACACGGATTCCGTGTGCCTCATGCTGAGGTGTCAGCAGACCTTTCTCAAATTGCTCAAACATCTGCGGCAACCCGGGAAAAAACTTCAGCTGGGCACCGAGAGCTTTCAGATCGGCATTCGTCGGGCGATCGATCTCGAGGTAATCGAGCAGCGCCTTCATGTAGGCCAGCTCATTGTCGAATCCCTGTTCCTTCACCAGTTGGTGGCAGTGCGCCCAGAACTTGCGTGCATCGATGCCGAAACGGGGAAAAAGAACCTCGTCCTGCATGTAGTTCGGACTGAGCGTCTGGTCGTAATCGTAAACGATTGCGATGATGTTTTGCAGGGCGGGCATGTGGAGGTGGTACTGTGTGTGGGGAGGGGAGGGAAGTGGTGAGTGAGAGGTGAGAGGAACAACGAGCTGGGCGCGTGAAAGCGCGAAGAAAGTGATCAGTGAGTCAGTAATCAGTTCGCACTCCGCTACTTCTACCACTCCGATCTGCCGGTGTGCGGCTCTCAACTCGATACTCTCAACTAATCACTTTCAGAGGAGCAACTAACGAACCCGGGTGCGTGAAGGAGGTGGAGAAAGGAATCCATATGGCGCGTCGAATCACCCGGTAGGGTCCGCGCGCCGCGCGTGCCTTCCCTCAGGGTGGGGCAGCCATAGCTCTCCACGCGCCCTCCCGGCAGTCGGCGGCGCGACCGCCCTACCGCCCGGAGGGCAGTCGCAAGTGAGTGCTCCATTCCACTCCCGCCACGCTCACCCGCTCCGATCTGCCTGCTCTGTCCCTCAACCCTCAGCACTCAAC
>CBINJX010000208.1:0-7662 GCA_966251085.1 uncultured Verrucomicrobiales bacterium | reverse complement strand
CCGGACCCGAGCCAGATTCCTTTGAAGCTGCGCCCGCAACCACCGGTTGATCTTTCCCGCGTTACCAGAACCCGCACGTGGGAATTTGAGCGCAGGAACGGGATGTGGGTGATCAATGACGAGATCTTCGACGTAGACGAACCCCGGGCTCGAATCCCGCAAGGCTCCACGGAGATCTGGACGCTCCGCAACAGTTCCGGTGGATGGTCCCATCCGATACATATCCATCTCGAGGAATTCCAGATCCTCACGAGGAATGGCTTGAAGCCCCCCATCCACGAAAGAGGGCGGAAAGATGTCGTAAATGTCGGCCCCAACCAGGAAGTCCGGGTATACATCAAGTTTCGAGACCTCCTTGGACGATACGTGATGCATTGTCACAACACCGTCCACGAGGATCACGCAATGATGCTGCGCTGGGACGTAGTACCGTGAATGGCTAAACAGCTATCCCAGCGGGCCCCGACCCTAGCTTTACTCATCATCTAATTCTTACTCTCTGAGCAGCCCTGCCGTTAAAGGAGAGCAGGATTGAGAATAAGATCACGATTAAGAGGCGCTCCTCTCGGGACAAGCTCTAAATCAAATCAGTGGAAGGCAAACTATGAACAGGAGATCGTTTATAGCACGTATGACGCCGTTGCTGGCGCTAATGTCACAGGCGCCGGGCACCGTCTCCGCGGCTGAATGGAAGGCAACCAAACAAGGCCCCAGAGCGGACTATTTTCCAAACGTCCCACTTCAGACCCAAGATGGGAAGGATGTCCACTTCTACGACGACCTGATCCACGGGAAGGTAGTGATAGTCAACTTCATGTACACGCAGTGCAAAGGCGTTTGCCCGGGCATGATGGTCAACCTGGTTGCATTGCAGGGGTTGCTCACAGGCGAACTCGAGCGCGACGTTCACATGTACACGATCACTCTCGATCCCGAGAGGGATACACCGGCTGCCCTGAAAGAATATGCAGCCAACATCGGCGCGAAGGGAGATTGGACCTTTCTGACTGGAACCAAGGAGAATATCGAGATCATACGCCGAAAGCTCGGTTTTGTAGATCCGGATCCCGAGGTGGATGCAGACCGCAGCTCGCACGCCGGCATGGTCCTGTTCGGGAATGAACCCCTGGATCGTTGGTCCGCATGCCCCGCGCTTTTGAAACCTGAGCAACTCGCTCGCGCATTACGAGCAGTGATCGGCCCCCAAAAAGCGGCAGCAAAGTAACTTTCCCCGGTCGGCAATAGCCGAAGGAAATCACAAATAAGAGAACCGCGCAGCTCCGCCAACATCGGCCGGGCTGCGCTGAGGGGGAGTTTCGTCCCTTCACCAGCACTCGTGTCTCCGCCCCCTACTCCGAAAAGCGGATTTCTCAGCCAAGAAAACCAGACATGACATCATGCACACACACATAAGCCCCCGCACTATATACATCACCTGCGCGCATCTGCCGTTAGCGATGTTGGCAACTGCGCTTATACAGGACACTGCCCATGCTGCAACGGCACCGGGCATCAGTAGGAACATCCAACTGATCAGCACTCCTACAGTCACCTACTCCCGTGGCTCCACGAAGAAGTTGAAACTCGACCTGACCCTGCGAAGCCATGGCTTTCGCTTGATCAAGGATGTTTCATTGTCTTCGGATTCCATTCTCTCGAAAGGAGACAGTGCCCTTTCTGACTGGGATCTCGGACTCAGCGGCAGCTCGGGCGATCAAGGGATTCAACATTCACAATTCTCGGTATCAGCCTTCGAGGAAGCTCAAGTCACCGGCGCTGCGACAATGCCGGGTAGCTCAAATATCACTTATGCCGAAGGTGCTCTGGCATACTCGTCTCCTCTGATGGCCGCGGCTGCAGAGCCAGTGGTTGTCACCTACGGCTTCGAATTGGATGATATCGCCGAAGGTCAGTTCTGGGAGGCGATCTCCGATGGGGTAGGCATCATCGGGATCGATAACGACTTCGGCGTCAGCCCAACGGAAGGAGACTTCCAAGCTTTCATCGAAGGAGGAGGGACGAGCTTCTCGGAGCTCCGGACCTTCTTTGGAATCACTCAACCAGCAGGAAACCCGAACAATGCCTTTGATGGCGCTGGGTTGAAGCTGTCGGATGGATTCGCCGCAGATGCCGGGGATCTATTGACATTCGACTGGCGTTTCGAAGCGGGTGATTTCCTCGATGGCAATCTTGGAAATGACTTCGCGTTCTTCGTCCTCGACGGAGAGATGATTCAACTCGGGAGTGTCGAGGATGTCCTGGGCGATGCAGCCCCGGAGAACTGGGTCGGGTATGTTACGATGGAAGTTCCGATCACAACGAACAACTCGGCTCACACCTTGGGATTCGGAGTGGTAAACGGAGGTGACGGTTTCAACCCTTCGTGGCTGCACGTCGACAACATCAAAGTGCATAGGACATCAGTCATTCCTGAACCTGGAACGGGGCTTACGCTTCTGGTCTTGACCGGGCTCTGGGCACATACAGCGGGCGGCAGGCGCGCAGCCCGTGCGCGAGCCGAACGTCAGCGCACGAGCCAGGCAGGTGCGGCGTAATCGACGGCATATCACACAAGAGTAGCAAACAGCCGCATATCAACATCCCCGAGGGAGGTCGCCATGATCGCGGCCTCCCCGGGGCGATCGTAGACGACGGCTAAGACCCGGCACGTTCCGAGCACCGCTGTAAAACGCCGTCCAGGAGCAACCGCTACGGTTCGGAACCAGAACACAACATCGCAAGCCCTCACCTCACCCAAAAACCTGACCTTTGAATTTGAGGTAATCGCACCAATGAAAAAATTTCCCTCGAGAATCAGAACAGGCCTCCTGTTGTCCTGCATGCTGGCGGTGGCAATCGCCGGCTTTGCGCCCTGGAGTGGAGCACAGAACCTCGAGGAACCGGAGGAGCCCGAGCACCCGGCGATCGAGACTGCGGAGGATGCGCGACTGCACGGTCTCGAATCACTCATGGTCGCCATCCAGAATGACGGCGGCGTTCCCCTGCCCAGCAATCTCAGCACTTACGTCCAGGATAAAGAGGCAGCCATCCAGCTCGGCAAAGCGCTGTTCTGGGATATGCAGGTCGGCAGTGATGCCGTGCAGGCATGTGCGAGCTGCCACTTCCATGCCGGGGCCGATTCACGTGCAAAAAATCAACTGAATCCAGGAATCCTGCGCGTGCTAAACCGGCGGGACGGAGATGTCATCGGCTTCTCCCGTGCGGCTAATACTCCGGATGAGACCTTTGAGGTTGGCGGTCCAAATTACACGTTGTCGGGCGATGATTTCCCCTTTGTGAAGGTACCCAACAAGTGGCTCACCGAGCCCGATGGCACGCTGAGGCCCTGGCCAGGAAACTCCCACGATATCGCCTCGGACGCCGGCGTTTTCCTTACCTGGTTCGAGGGCATCACCGCTGGCCAGAAGCAGGATCAGGGGGAGGCGCTATATGATCCGGTCTGGAATGTGAACAATGTCGTTACCCGTCGTGCGGAGCCGCGGCACGCGCCATCTGTCATCAACGCTGTCCTGAACTTCACAAATTTCTGGGATGGACGAGCCGCTCACCACTTCAATGGAGTCACGCCGTTCGGAGATCAGGATCTGGAGGCACGGATATTCACCAGCGTGGGAAGCACAAAGAGGCTTACCCCGCTGAAGCTTCGGATGCGCAATGCCAGCCTTGCTTCCCAAGCCGTGGGCCCTCCGTTGAGCTTTTTCGAAATGTCCTTCGGCAATGGAGCTGAGAACTTCCGCATTTTCCCGGAACTCGGGCGAAAGCTGATGTCGCTCACCCCCTTGGGCAAACAATGGGTATCACCACAAGATAGTGTTCTAGGTGCTCTCGCGAACCCGTCCGCCCCCGGCCTCGATCCAAGTAAGTTTCACGACATCGCTACCGGCCAACTCATCAACGGTTATCGCGCCCTGATCCAGAAGGCATTCCGGCCGATATTCTGGAACTCGCCGCAGCTCGTAGTCTTCCCCGCCCCCAGCCAGACAGAGGCTCCGGGTAATCAATCGATTGTCCAGGATGGTCCGGTAATTATCACCGGCCCTGCACCGACCGGGGCAAATGCTTTCACTCAAATGGAGGCAAACATGGCCTTTTTCTTCGGGGTATCTGTCATGCTCTACGAGTCCACGCTGGTCTCCGATCGCACACCGTTTGACAGGTGGATCGAGAGTGGAGGCAAATTCATAGAGGGATTCGGGGAAGCGGAACGGCGGGGACTGAACGTCTTTGCCAATCAAGGCAAGTGCATCAACTGCCACGGCGGCCCCGAGTTTACGAACGCATCTGTTCGCAATGCTCAATCTGGACGCAATGTCATCGAACCGATGCTGATGGCCCAAGGACAAGCGCTATACGACAACGGCTTCTATAACATCAGCGTCACGCTTACGCCGGATGATCTGGGCCGCGGGGGCAACGATCCGTTTGGCCGTCCATTGGCGTTCTCTCGCCAGTCACTTTTCAAGCGCCTTGGCATTCAGGAAATTCCCTTTCCGATCATCGGAGACCCGTTTCCCGCTCGAGATGAACTGGGAAGAGTGATCGCGGGAATCGACAGTAATGAAAATGGCCTGATCGATGCGGGTGAGGAACTGCTGATCAAACGAGTTGCCGTGGATGGTGCGTTCAAGACCCCGGGTCTTCGCAACGTGGAGCTGACAGGCCCCTATTTCCATAACGGCGGGACTGCGACCTTGAGACAGGTCGTCCAGTTCTATAATCGCGGCGGAAATTTCCGCCACTTCAACATCGATGATCTGGATCCGGATATCCAGGAACTGGGATTGAGCGCGGAGGAACAGTCCGACCTCGTGAAATTTATGATCGCACTCACGGACCCACGAGTGAAATACCGGGCTGCTCCGTTCGATCATCCTGAATTATTCCTTCCAAACGGCCACCCCGGAAACCACCTCACGATCACAGCCTACACGTCTGTAGACGGCATAGAGCAAGCAAGTGATACATTTCTCCACCTGCCTGCTGTAGGTCGCCACGGAAGCCCGATTCCCCTGCAGACGTTTCTAGGGCTCGATCCTCAGGCAGGCGGACCGGAGGGGATGGATGAATCCACTTCCATGCCAGAGGACACCTCTCCGCCTTCCCAGGAGAACCCACGACCATTGGCAACTGCGGAATGACCCGGGTGAACGACACTCTCCTAACAAGCAGAGGAGTCTGGATAGAGAGATACACACTATGAAACACATTGTATTGAAGGCTGCACCGCTCGTGATGGCGGTACTATTCAGCCAGTACAGCTACTCGCAAGATCCCGCTCCGCTTCCGGCGGAGATCGAGGGAGCCATCAACTCCGTCACGCTCCAAGAGGACGGCTCCGTTGTCATGCAAGTCATGAACATCACTGTAAATGTTCCACCAGGCACTCCAATCGCGACGCCAAGTGCCTCTCTCACCGCAGCGCAACTCTCGGATCCGACGCCCCTCCCAGGGCGCACACAGGAGGGCTTCGTCGGCGGAACCGCCATTGTCATCGGCACGACAGATATCACCGGCGTAATCACCGCCGCTGACGTCTTCGTAGAGCCTGCGGAAAATGTAGTGCTCGGCATCGTCACTTCAAATCAACCGGGATTGATCCAGCTCAATAATGTCCCGGTCTCTTTCCTCACCGACCCGCGCATGCCGGCGGAGCCGTTGAAAAACGCCTTTGGCTTCGAGATCGATATCAATTCGGTCACACCGGGAACTCCAGCATCTGTCGAGGGGTACTTTGCCAGCGGCACCTTCCACGCCTTCCTCATGGAGGTGGATGGCCCAGCGGCACTGACAAATCCCAACCCTCAGATCTCCGTCCTCCGGGCACAAACGCGGGAGCGCACACCAAACAACCAACGTGGCGATGAAGTAGATGTGCGCGGCGGAATCACGACGGCGCATGTTGCACCGGGCGTCACTACACAAACCATTCAGGTCTTCCGGGTAGACAATGGGCTGATGCGTTCGATCGGCACCACTACTGCAACCCTCGACCCGGCGACCCCGGGTTTTGCCGAGTGGCGTTTCCGTGTGGATACGCCTCCCTCGACCAGCCCGGTGCTGGGCACCGCTCCGCGTCTTCTCCGTGTAAGAAATATCAGCGAGGGCGCAAATAACGCCACTGCCGATGCGGTGGCCGAGGTCCGTGAGGACTGAATGTGAGAGATCGGTTGCGTGTGCATGAGAGCCCCGCAGTCAGGGAGACTGCGGGGCTCTTCATTTTCCCAGGCCGGCATACCCTCACCGGCACTTTCGCAATGCTTCATCTCAAGCAGCCGTTCCTTGCAGCATAGCGACAGAAATATTTTCACCGGTGAAACTATGCCCCCCGGCCACCTCTTCAGTTCTTCACGTTCCGCTCCAATCACAGGAGTAACATATGCTATTCCGCACACGCTCCCGGCAGCCGTAATCGGAGGTGTTATCCCCATACACTTTCCGGCATTTTCGCCGACATTGCACCATGAAAGGTATCGGGAAGGTGCAGACGGGCACCGTGATTGTCGCACTGGGGATCATGTTCGGAGTGGTGACAGGATTCGGAGCGCCACCCAGTGGATCTCGACCGCCGAGCCTCAGCCGTGCAGTGCGGGAGCATCCTCCGGCTGCGAGTATCATGCGCGGTGCACGAAGCCCGCTCGGGCAGGGTTCACATATCAACTTCGCGGCAGTGGCAACGGAGTTCCGACGATCCCCCGCTCCGCCCGCTGAACCGCTCGCCATCCCGCCACCACGGACGATTTTCCCTGAAGGACGGGAAGTGCCGGCCCCACTCCGGAGAGCCCCTTCGGTCACAAGAGAAGCGCCCGGCAACATCCTTCCGAATGCGCCGTCCCCAGCTCCGAGCGCCAGCTTTCTCGCGCTCCCGGATAATGGACAGATTATCCCTCCGGATACCAACGGAGCGGTAGGCCCCAACCATGTAATGACGGTCCTGAACAGCGAGATTCGCATTCAAGACCGCTCGGGCAATATCATCAGTACCCTGCCAGTGCGCACCTTCTGGCAGGATCTGCTCGCGAGCGACGAACGGGTCTTCGATCCGAAAACGTACTACGACACGACCGCCGGCCGCTGGATCCAGACGGTCAACTACATCGGCGATGAAGCTGTTTCAGGCACCGCCGGGTTTCTCGTGGCGGCCTCCCTGAGCGATGATCCCACGGGAGACTGGGTGGGCTATGCCATCCTGGTGGACGACACCGCCACATATCTCGCCGATCAGTCGCGCTTCGGGTTCAACAAAAACGCGCTCGTGGTGCAGACGAACATCTTCCTCCTCGCGGGTGGCTACGTCAGCTCGCTGATCATCTCTTTCAACAAGCCGAATCTCTACGCGGCCACGCTGGATACCTGCCACTTTTGGTTCGATGACTCCGGCTTTAGCACCCTCCCCGCATCGAGCCACGATCCGGACGAAACGACCACCTACCTGCTGGAAGCGTGGAACGGCAACTTCTCCGGCAATGGTTATCTGCGGCTGAGCACGATCACCGGCACCGGGGACAATCAACTCCTCCGGCTGGGAGTGACCTTTCCGGCCAGCTCGATCGTTTTCGGTTTCAGTGGCAGCGGAGCGCCTCAATTGGGTTCGTCCCAAAGAATCGATACCGGCGATTTCCGGATCCAGAGTATCGTCCTGCG
>CBINJX010000207.1:0-7665 GCA_966251085.1 uncultured Verrucomicrobiales bacterium | reverse complement strand
TTGATCACATTCTTCCTATTCCGGGTAGGGCTTGGATTTTTCGGTCAAAACCTCCGCAATCTCCGCATCTATCGACTCGCGGGACTCGAATACGTGGATCATATCCGCGACCAGGTTGACCGGCATACGGAGATCAATCGATCCGTCCAGGCGCTTCGTCTCCGTCAATTGCAGCGAATCATGGCAGAGGGCAAAACGGTGGAGGAGGCCAATCAACGCCTGGAAACCTTCGACGTGTTTGCCACCGAGTTCAGCGATGCCCCGGAAGATGTCCGTGGAATCCTTTCGGATCTGGGCGACGCCGCCGTCGCGATCAAACAGAAAGCCCAGGTAAATGAGGATGCCAGAGAGCAGAAGGCGATGCTCATCCATGCCGGTAAACTCGAGGAAGCAAATGCAGTCAAGATCGAGGATGTAAACTTCGGAGCGGAAGTTCAGATCCTGACAGGTACCTTCGAAGTCTATCAGGATGCCAATCGCCAGTTTGCGGAGAAGCTAAAAGCGGCGCTTGCAAAGGCTAACCCGGAATTGGTGGATGCACCGCTACGCGATGATCTGCGAAATATCGTGAACAGGACCGAGAGTTATATCGAGTCCTTCCCGACGGTGGAGCAAAAGATGCAGGCGTGGCGATACGATGAACCGATCCCATGGTGGCGCTCGTTCACGAGCTTTGCATTTGGCAAGAAGTGGCTTACGGCCAGCTTCTGGCAGGATATGTACGGTCTGCTGCCGCTTCTCGTCGGATCGCTCCTTGTCTCAGTGATTGCACTGTTCTTCGCGGTGCCGTTTGGGGTGTCAGCGGCCATCTACGTGAGTGAAATCGCGACTCCTGCGGAGCGGAATCTTGTGAAGCCGTATATTGAGTTCATTGCGGCGATCCCGTCTGTGGTGCTCGGCTTTTTCGGAATCGCGGTGCTCGGTTCGACTCTGCGTTCACTTTCCGAGGTGCCCTGGCTCGCCTGGGTGCCGGGATTCCCCATGAGCGAACGCCTGAATGCTCTTACCGCTGGCGTGCTCCTGGCCTTGATGGCCATACCGACGATCTTCTCCCTCGCGGAGGATGCGCTGAATAATGTGCCGCGCGCTTTCAAGGAAGCGAGCTATGCGCTTGGAGCCAACCGCTTCCAGACTATCTCACGGATTCTGGTGCCCGCCTCGCTCTCAGGCATCATCTCCGCAGTCCTCCTCGGTTTTGGTCGTGTGATCGGCGAAACGATGGTGGTGCTGCTCGTCGCGGGCAACCGGATTGCCATACCCGATTTCACCGAGGGGCTCGGCGCCTTCTTCCAGCCGGTCCACACGATGACCGGTATCATCGCCCAGGAAATGGGGGAAGTCGTGCAGGGGAGTATCCACTACCGGGCTCTCTTCATGGTCGGTATCGTCCTCTTTCTCCTTTCACTGCTGATCAACTTCATCGCTCAGCAAATTGTCCGTCGTTACCGCATCTCCATCGGCTAGTCGCATGCACGCTCCAGCGAATCCGTTTCTTCACAAGCCTTCGCGCGCTCGTACTCTCGAGCGATTCGCATTCGGCTTTTTCCGCTCGGCGACCTATATCATCCTCGCCTGTGCGACGGTGATCTTCGGGATCATCTTCTATAAGGGAGGTCAGACCGTCTTCCGTGCCGAGGCTCCCTTTATCAATGTGCCGTTCCTTACCCAGGGACCGGAGACACTCTATGTGTTCGAGTATGAGGGGAAAAAGATGGAGCTTGGCGACCGGGACTTCCGGCAATTCAAGGCCGAGCGAGGAATCGATGACATCCCGGCGGAAAGTTATGTCTATAGTGCAGGCGGTATCTTTCCAAATATCGTGGGCACCATTCTTCTCGTGGTCGGCTCCATGGCGATCGCGCTCTTCATTGGAGTGAGTAGTGCCATTTATCTGAATGAATACGCTCATCAGGGGAAAGTCGTGCGGGCAATCCGGCTCGCCATCCTGAACCTCGCAGGCGTGCCCTCGATTGTGTTCGGCCTCTTCGGCTTTGGTTTGTTTGTGATCTTCATGCCGGTCTTGCAGAACTTCGATAATCCCGCCTCGCCGAGCATTCCGGTGGGTTTCGGGTATTACCTGAACTTCTCGGGCTGGGGTGTCTGCCTCCTCTCCGGCTGGTTCACTCTTGCCTTCATGGCGCTCCCGGTGGTGATCACTGCCAGCGAGGAATCGCTGAAGGCGGTGCCGAAGGGGTTCCGGGAAGGTTCCCTGGCGCTTGGGGCTACTAAGTGGCAGGCGATCCGCACCAATGTGCTCCCCTATGCAATCCCGGGAATCATGACATCATCGATTCTCGGTATCGCGCGAGTCGCGGGTGAAACCGCGGCTATCATGTTCACGGCGGCATTCGTGATCCGCGACGAACTACCCTGGCAGGTCAAACAGCCGCTGGATATGCTGTTCCAGGGAGTGATGGCGCTGCCTTATCACATTTACGTCGTCTCCTCGAAGATCCCTCAGAATGAATACACTGAGCGGGTTCAGTATGGGACGGCATTTATTTTTCTCCTCGTGGTGAGCGGAATCGCGCTGACCTCCATCGTCCTGCGCAATCGCCTCAGGACCCGCTATAAGTGGTAAAACGTGCCCTTGCCATGAGCCCATCCCTTGACGCACCTAGAATGAAAGCGCCAAACACCGCTTCCCAGACAAACCCGATGTTGCAAAACGCTCCTGCCGTTTCCGAGCAGCCAATGATCGAAATTGAGAACTTGGATTTCTTCTACGGGGAAGCTCAGGCGCTCCATGGCATCTCGTTGAAGGTCCCTGCCAATCAGGTCACTGCATTCATCGGACCTTCGGGATGCGGAAAATCGACTCTCCTGCGCTGCCTGAACCGCATGAACGATCTCGTCGAAAACGCGAGGATCGGACGCGGTAGCATCCGCATCCAGGGAGTAGATATTAATGGTCCCGATGTGGACGTGATTGCTCTACGGCGGCAGGTCGGAATGGTCTTTCAGAAGTCCAATCCATTCCCGAAGTCCATCTATGAGAACATCACCTACGGTCTGCAGATCCAGGGGATCAAGGACCGCAAGAAACTCGACGACATCGTCGAGAAGAGTCTTCGCGGCGCTGCACTCTGGGATGAAGTGAAGGATCGCCTTCACTCGAGCGGACTAGGCCTCTCCGGCGGTCAGCAGCAACGACTCTGTATCGCCCGCGCCATCGCGGTGGAACCACGCGTGATCCTGATGGACGAGCCGTGCTCCGCCTTGGATCCGATTGCAACCGCCAAGGTGGAGGAACTGATCCACGATCTGAAGAGCCGCTTCACGATCGTGATCGTGACCCACAACATGCAGCAGGCTGGACGCTGCTCCGATAGCACCGCGTTCTTCTATCTCGGCCGGTTGATCGAACACGACCGCACCGAGAAAATCTTCACTAATCCATCGGTCAGGCAGACCGAGGATTACATCACCGGCCGATTTGGTTGATTTCTTTTATGCCTCATAACTTTTGGGAATTACAGCTGGCAGACATCCGCGAGCAGCTGCTCATGATGAGCGGTCTCACCGAGCGCAACTTTGCCATGGCGATGCGGGCGCTGGTGGAACGGGATGACAAGCTGGCGGAGACCGTTGAGCGAGACGATAACGAGATCGATCAGCTGGAGGTGCTCATCGACGAAAAGGTCGTTACCTTCATCTCGACGCATGGCGCCGTTGCGAAGGATTGCCGCTTCGTGCTCACGGCTTCCAAGATTTCCAGCAATCTCGAGCGTATCGCCGACGAGGCTACCACAATCGCCCGCAGAGCCCGGGAGCTGAATGCCGAGCCTCTGCTGAAGCCTCTGATTGATATTCCGCTGATGGCTGAAACTGCCCAAGGAATGCTGCGGGATAGTATCACGGCTTTTGTCGACGGAAACGCCGAGCTTGCCATTGAGATCGTTGGGCGGGACAAGTCCGTAGATAGTATTCACAAACAGCTCGCACGGGAACTCACGAGCTACATGATCGAGAATCCCAAGACGATCACACGGGCTCTCAGGTTGATGACAGTGGCGAAAGCGATAGAGCGAATCGCCGATCACGCCACGAACATCGCAGAGGAAGTGTTCTACCTTTATAAGGGCAAGGACATCCGGCACATTGCCGAGTTAAAAGGGAATGAGTGAACGACAGATGGTGAGGGGGGAGCTCGCAATATGGCGGAATTGCGTTGAGTTGTGCGGATGGCCAGGTTCCGTTTCCGCAGTTTAGCTAGGTGAGATTCAAAAAGGAACGGAACTAAACACGAACTCCCCATAACGATTGCAGGTTCATGTGCCTGCAATCGGTTGTGTTGACGTTTTCGCTAGAAGCGGCTGGAAATAGGTCGGTTTTGCAAGCTCCGCGCGTTGCGCCGGCTATTTTCCACTGAGCAACATCCAGCACCGTGCCGTGAGGTAGGCTACGAGGGCGGCCGCAGGAAGTGTAAAGACCCAAGCCAATAGGATACGCTGAACCACTGTTAGATTCAGCGCGCTCCACCGCTTCGAGCATCCGACACCCATGATGCTGGCAGTAATGGCGTGAGTGGTCGAAACGGGCATGCCGAACAATGCCGCAACGCTTAATACCGAAGCTCCGCTCGTCTCTGCTGCGAAGCCGTGAACGGGTTGCAGGCGCACCATCTTGTGCCCCATTGTTTTGATGATCCTCCAGCCTCCGGCTGCGGTTCCTGCTGCCATGACCAGTGCGCAGGTCAACTTGATCCAGACCGGAATGGATTCGCCCTTGGGGCCAAGGCTCTCGATTTTCAGAAATGAAAGCCAGTCAGGTGCGTTGTCCAGGTGACCTGCCTGAGTGCCGGCTACCAGAGCCAGAGCAATGATTCCCATTGTCTTCTGAGCGTCGTTCATTCCGTGGCTGTGCCCCATGTACCCGGCACTAAAGATCTGCGCAAAACCGAACCATCGGCTGACAGTAGCCGGGCGCCAGTTGCTGACGATGACATACAAGACGCTCATGATCACAAAGCCCAGGACAAACCCGGCGATCGGAGAGGCCACCATCGGTACTATAACCTTCCAGAACAAACCTTGATTCTTCCACCATGGTGCACCGGGAACCGTTTCCGCCCATATAAGAGCATCCCAGTTCCCGTGAGTGGTTGCCAGTGCGGCACCACAAAGACCACCGATCAGAGCGTGTGATGAGCTAGAAGGCAGGCCAAACCACCAGGTAATGAGATTCCATACGATCGCGCCAAACAATGCGGAGATCAGAGTCTCGGAGGTGATGAATCGATTGTCCACCAGGCCGCTGGAAACCGTTTTTGCAACGGCGGTGCCAGCCAGTGCACCCCAGAGATTGGTCATCGAGGCCAGGATGATTGCCTGACGAGGTGTAAGGACTTTGGTCGAGACGACTGTCGCAATGGAGTTCGCTGTGTCGTGAAAGCCGTTGATGTACTCGAAAATCAGCGCAACGAGGATGACCGTGAGCAGAAGGGTCATGGTGACGCCTGGTCAGGAATTCTTCAGGATGATGTGAAACAGGACGGAGCCTGCGTCACGGCAGCGATCTACACCTTTTTCCAGCAGTTCGTAGATATCCTTCCAGAATACCACCACCCGCGCTTCAGCATGGCCATGATAAAGGTCGCGGAGAAGTTCATTCATGATCCGATCCGCATCGCCTTCGATTGCCTGAATTTTTTCGTGGGAATCACGAATAAGCTCTCCATGGCGTTTATCGCGGAGTTCACCAACCATTTTAACCAGGACACTGGTTCCCTGATCCAGGAGCGCTACCTGACGGCTGATCGGCTCCATATCCAAGCCGGGAGGGCAGATGGAGAGACGTTCCCCAATCTTTTCGATCGTCTTGGAGATTTTATAAAGGGCATTGGACAATGCCTCGATATCTTCCCGTTCCAGCGGGGTTGCAAAAGTAGAGCACAACCCTTCGGTGATCTCCTGGCTGATGCGTTTGTGTTTGCGTCGGCTGAGATCCAGATCACGGAGGATTCCGTCGATCGGCCCCTGATTCAGGGTGGTGACGAGTTTAATCAGTACCCCAGCCCCGACGTGCGCTTCTGTAGCGCTGGCTTCCAGCAGCTGATAGAATTTGTCGTCACGGCCGAAAAGGCGTTGAAGGGTAGTCATCGCGGCGTGGCTGTATCAGAACGGATATAATTTCCGCAAAGGAAATACTTGCCCTCTTTTAGAGCCAATGCCGGCGAGAGATCAGCGAGGTTTACACCGCCTAATCTTCTGAGCCGAAGAGCGCGGTCTTGGGATGGAAACCGTCTTTTACCACGGTCTCGAGCAGGTTCTCCTTGGAGACGGGAATGACATCCAGAAACACGCTCGGAACTTTCACCTGGCCATTGTCGAGTTCTGCCTTGGCGATTACCGGTTTCCCTTGCGCCAGCTTCACTGCCACCTCTGCTGCCTGAGTGGCGAGGCGGGATAGTGGCTTATAAATCGTCATGAGCTGTGTCCCGGCGACAATTCGCTGGCATGCAGCCAGTTCCGCATCCTGGCCGGTCACAAGCACCTTGCCCGCCAATCCCTCCTCGATCAGCGCCTGAATCGCTCCACCTGCCGTGCCGTCATTCGACGCAAGGATTCCATCGATGTTGCGTCCCGCATTGGTAATCGCAGCATTCGCGATCCGCTTGGCATTTTCCGGGCGCCAATCCTGAGCCCAGTCCTCATGGACTACCTCGATGGCTCCGCTTGCGATCAGCGGTTGCAGCACACGGTCCTGTCCCTCTTTGAACAATGCTGCATTGTTATCAGTTTTCGATCCGTAGATCCGGATAATCCGTTTTTTGCCGGGACCCGCTGCGTTCAGTCGATCCACCAGAAATTTGGCCTGTAGTTCGCCTACCTTCACATTGTCGAAGGTCATATAGAGATCGAGGTCACAGCCAGTGATGAGACGATCGTAAGCGAGGACGGGCACTCCATTGGCATGAGCCTTTTCGACTGCCCGGGCCATTGCTGCACCATTGTGCGGGATGATCACCAGCGCATCGACCCCACGGCTCAAAAGAGCGTCCACATCGCTGATCTGGCGAGTGTCATCACTGTTTGCCGATTGCACGAGCACTTCCGCCCCGAGTTCCTGTGCCCGTTTTACGAAAATATCGCGATCACCCTGCCATCGCTCTTCCTTTAACGTATCCATGGAGAGGCCGATCAGCAGCTTCGAATTTTTGGCTGGTCCGCCGGAGGACTGCCCGTTGCGAGAAAGGGCGAGCCCGGTCACCACGCTGAGAACACACGAGAGGACAACGAGGAAAATGCGGAGCTTCATCGGGGGAGGAAAGGGGGGCAGCCGGACGCTAAAAGTGGATCTGCCGGCTGCCAAGTGAATATGTGGGGCGTCAAGAGTTCATTCACCACCTGCTCCCTCCGGATCGAAGGCATCCCAGGTAAACGCTTTGAGGTAAAAGGCAGATCCGGACGTTCTCGTTTTTCCAACAGTTGAGGGTTGTTGGTTGAGGGTTGAGGGACTGAGAATGCGCCTTCGGCGGTTGAGAGGAGCCGGGAACTACCGGCTGGTGGAGCTTTCTCCATGTCTTCACGCGCTCCACTCGTTGGCTGCTTCTCTGAAGAGAAAGAAACCGCCTTCTCCCGGCGCACAGAAAAGTGCGGAGTCGGAGCCGGCCAGCCGCCTTTCAGGTCCGAAGGACCGGCAGTTAACTCAGCCCAGCCCGGC
>CBINJX010000206.1:0-7673 GCA_966251085.1 uncultured Verrucomicrobiales bacterium | reverse complement strand
GAGATCACCGTGAAACTCTGGATGGCCCGGATCGGTGACATGGTCGGCTCGCACACGTTCAAGCCGGACATCGACTCACTCGTGCTCGATGGGATCCCTCGCAACGTTGAGCAGGCAAAGATCATGGAAGACATGATCAATGTGAAGCGGGTGTTCCACCTCTCCTGTCCGGACCGCGACGCGCTGGTCGCCCGGTTGAAAAAACGCGCACTGAAGGAGAACCGCTTCGACGATGCGAATGAGGAAGTGATCCGGCGACGGCTTGCCACTTACGAAGCGGAATCGAAACCAATTCTCGACTTTTACGGCCCGCGTCTTACGACAGTGATCGATGCCACGCGGCCCCCTGTGCAAGTGGCGCATGATATCCTGACGGCAATCCTCCAATCCTCATGAGTGCCCGACAGTTCGATGCGTTCCGTGCCTCCACGCTCTTCTGCAAAAACTGCCAGAAGGCGATGCCAGTGAACGAGCGGCTCCTGCTTGTTCTCCCGGAGAAGGAATTGCACGAATATGTCTGTACAGGATGCGGCGAAATCGCCGGTACCCGTGAAGTCTCAGCGGCAGAACAAATCATGCGGCGCGAAGCGAAACAGCAGCAGCGCCATACCGGACCCCAAGTTCGGATTTTTTAAATCGTGCGGATCGTTTATCTAGGGACAGGCGACATCGGCCTGCCCACGCTTGAAATGCTTTTAACGTCCACGGAGCACCATGTGCTTGCGGTGGTCACTCAACCCGACAAACCGGTTGGCCGACGTCAGGAACTCCAGGCGCCTCCTGTCAAACAGCTCGCCTTGCGTTACCATGTTCCGATCTTTCAGCCTGTGAAGATCCGGGAGCGTAGCGCCATAGAGCAGATCCAGTTTCTGCGGCCTGATGTAATCGTGGTGATGGCCTACGGCCAGATCTTGCCTCGCGAGATCCTGCAGATTCCGAGCATTGCGTGTCTGAACCTGCATGCGTCGCTGCTACCTCGCCATCGGGGAGCTGCGCCGATTCAGGCTGCAATCGAATCGGGGGATCGGGAATCGGGAATCACTGTCATGTACATGGCAGAGGGGCTCGACACTGGAGACATTCTTCTCAAGCAATCGATCCGGCTCGACTCCCGCGAAACCGGAGGCTCGCTCCACAATCGCCTTGCACAGCTCGCACCCGCCGCCCTCCTGGAGTCTCTACTGCAACTGAAGCAAGGCCGCGCTCCCCGTATCCCGCAGAACGATGCGGAGGCAACTTATGCTGCAAAGCTGTCGCGTGAACATGGGGAAATCGTGTGGGATGCCGCCTCGGAGGAAATCGACCGGAAGATCCGGGCGATGAACCCGTGGCCGAGTGCCTATACCTGGTTGTCGACTGAGGACGGCGTAAAGAAACTCAAGATTTTTGCCTGCTCGCCGAATACTCGCGCATCCGGGCAACCGGGCGAAGTGCTTCAGGCCGATAAGAACGGGATTCTGGTCGCTGCTGCAAAAGGCGGGATCTTGCTGCAGGAAATCCAGCTCGAAGGAAAGCGCCGGATGAGTGCGAAAGATTTTCTGCTCGGGCATCCGGTTGCATCCGGTACCCGGCTCGGGGTGAAACCATGACCGTTGTCTCCCAGCGAAAGCTGGCCCAGCACGTCGCCACTGTCCGCGCCTATACCATCTGCCCGAAAATGCACCGCCCCGCTGTGACGGGGGAGCCGGTGCGGAGCAAAGTGATGCTGGTGGGGCAGGCGCCCGGGATTAAGGAACCCATCATGCGGAAGCCGTTTGCATGGACGGCAGGTAAGACGCTGTTCAACTGGTTCCATCGCGCGTGTGGAGTGACTGAGGAGGAATTTCGCGCCTCTGTTTATATGGCTGCGGTTTGCCGATGCTTTCCCGGACGAAACGCCTCCGGTGGCGACCGGGTGCCGGATGCCCAGGAGATCGTGAATTGCTCCCGGTGGATGAGGGCTGAAGTAGAACTGCTCCGCCCTGCGCTCATTCTTCCGGTCGGCCGCCTTGCAATCGAGCAGTTCGTCGAGTTTGCGAAGCTTACCGATGTGATCGGGAGGCAACTCCCGATTACCTATTACGGGCACGCCTGCGAGGTGATTCCGCTCCCGCATCCATCCGGCGCCTCTCCATGGCACCGAGTGGAACCGGGGAAGGGGTTGCTGGAGGATGCGCTACGGTTGGTCGCAGCGCATCCGGCGTGGCAGACGCGGATGGGGTAAGGGGTGGTATTGTGCGCCTGAATTAGGCAGTTGAGAGCACCAAACGAGCGGGGCGCGTGAAGGAGGTGAAGAAAGGAATCTGTGAGTCAGTGCTCAGTCAGTAAACAGCCTCAGCTTTGCCAGCCTCATCCGCTTTGATCTGCCTGTGCGCGGCTCTCAACTCGATACTCTCAACTATTCACTTTCAGAGGAACAACCCACCCGCGCGCGGGTGAAGGAGGTAAAGAAACTGGAACTCAGGCGCGCGCACCGGCAGATCCGAACGGGGGATCATGTCGGTGCCGGCAGTGAACCTTCATTTGCAACCGCCATACCGCCGGAGGGCGGTCGAATGTAAGAATTCCATTCGACTCACGCTTCACCCACCCGCTCCGATCCGCCGGTGCGGGGCTCTCAACCCTCAACTCTCAACTATTAACTTTCAGGAGTACTGCCTGACGCCAGCAGTAATCGAACAACACTTCCCACTCGGCACGCTGCACTGCGGCCAGTTCCGGCGTTTTCTCGGGGGCGCCAAAGCGAGCTTGTTCGCATTCACCCGTAAAGAGATATGGATCCCACGTGTTCTGCCGGCCAAACAATCCGGAATGCTCAGCGGCGGCGCGGTGCATTTTCTCAAAAACGGGGATGTGTCCGGCACGACGGAACCAATAACGGGCATTGTCGAAGTCGCCCTCACGACGATGCATCATTCCATGCCAGTACGATCCGAGATCACTCGGTTCGTCCTGAAAGATTCTGTGGGCGGGATCGAGCGCATCGACCGCATACAGAAGGCCTCCCCGTACCATTGCCCATGCGGTCTTGTTTTGAATCGTTGCGTCCCCGGCGAGCGTCGCGTCATCGGCTTCACGGATCCGTGAAGCCAAGGAATAATCAAGCGGCTCAGACGGGCAGAGCTTCTTGAGTAGATCCGGCTGCAGGAGGATGCGGTCAATGAAATCGGAGTAACGAGGCATGGATTGGGTATGGCGATTACCGGGCATGTGACGCCAATACAATTCGCTCCGAGCAGGGTGCTTCTCGGCAGGCAGGCCATTTCAGCTCTTCTCCTTTTGGCTGGTGCCTGCATTTCTCCAGCCAGCCTGCAGTTTTGCGTTCTCCCGGCCCGGCTTTTGCTTATGCATTTCCGGAAATGAAAGCGAAAGCACTCTGCGCCGTCCTCGTCCCCGTGGTCGTCGTCAGCGGATACTGCCTCTGGCCCCGGGAGGTCACTCTGGACCTGCCCGCGCCTGAAATGCAGTCCGCTGTCGCTGCCGCGAGTTCTAGCCCGGCATTGAATGCTGACCAGAACACGTTTCAGGGAAAACTTCCTGCGCAGCCCGAGTCCTCCCCCATTGCTGATGAGCCAACAGTTCCAGCTGAGAACATCGAGCTCGCGGTAGCGATCGAGCAGAAGGTGATCGTGTCCGATATGACTGGAAATGGGCGCGAGCGACTGAAGATTCTGTTGATGAACAAAGGTCAGGTGCCGCTGCGGGTCACGGTGCCTGTGGGGCAGGTCTTTACGAGTCAGCGGAATGCAGTGATTGTAGTCCGTCCAGCTGAGCTCGAAGTTGCGGTTGGCAAAACTGCAGAAATGGTTGTGCAGACGGCTGCAATCCGCTCGACGAACTCAGTGGAACCGGGCTCTTACCAGCTTTCTTACCAGACAGTTCCGAGGCTCGAGCTTTTCCTTACATTCATTCAGGACCGCCAGGAGCTGTCGCCGTCGACCATTCAGACCGCAGTCCTTGCTTTGACCGATAACCTGCCACTTAGCGCTGTTGCCAAGTTCACGATGGCGGGTGGGGGATTGCAGAGCCGATTCAACACGGATCCCTTTCGCGCTGAGACACAGGATATCATCGGGGCATTGACCCTTCTGAGAGAACTCGGCGTTCCGGACTACTCGATCGCCATGACCATCGACCCTCAGCTCCGAATCGAGTCGATGATCGATCCGCTCACGCGAGCGGCGGCTATGCGTTATTACAAAATCACTCCCGAGTTGGAGTGGGAGTTCTGGCGGGCTGAACTCCTGAATGGCGAACCGTGCACGCGCCACTATGCGCTATACGGGATTGCGCGCTTTTATCCGGAGATCGCCTTGGAAATGCTGCCGCGCTGGGTCCGCGAGACTCGGACAAATCCGATCTACCGACTTTCTGCGGCGCAGGCTCTGGCCGACACGCAGAAGCCCGAGGCCTTATCCATCCTCCGGCAACTGGTGAACGAGCTCGGGCCGGAGACGGAGTTGGGCAAGGCTACCAATGCCGCTGCCGAATACCTCGATTATCGACTCGCGCAGCTCGCTTCTGCAAAGGCGGCTGTGGCATTTCGCGCTGATAAAGACGAAGTGCAGTTTTGAGGGAGATTGAGCAGCGTCTTCCAGTTCCACGGCAGAGCTGAGGAGAACCGAGGCAGAAGCAGCGTTCGAATTCATTCTGGCGTCTCTCTGCAGTTCTTGTGTGCCCAACATCAGTCTTTCGCATTCGCCTGATGCGTGAATGAATTCTCCTCACCGCGGCGACAGATCGCCAGCAGATTGAACCTTGCACTTCAGTCAAGCTCCAACAATATTCCGCCCCCGCATGTCTCTTCTGATCAATTTTCTGCTAGTGATCCATGTTTTGGTATCGCTGCTCATCGTCTTCGTTGTACTGATGCAGCGTCCTAAGAACGAGGGTCTTGGCGCGGCGTTTGGTGGTGGGATGACTGAGAACCTGTTCGGTGCTCAAACCACGAACGTTCTCGCAAACATCACCCGCTGGCTTGGTGGCATCTTCTTCGCTCTTACATTGCTGCTGACCTTTCTTTATTCGCGCCAGAGTCAGAGTGGCAGTAGCCTCGGCCAACGACTGAAGGGCGCAGAGTCGGCGGCAGTGGCGCCAGTGCCCGCTCCCGCCGCAGCAACGCCAGCTCCGTCGACATCTGGAGCACCTCAGACATCGCCTGAGGGCGCGGCTCCGGCTCCTGTCCAGAGCCAGACACCTCCAGCTGTTGAAGGGGCACCGGTAACACCTCCAGCTTCCGAGACTCCGGCAAGCCCAGCGCCTGCTGCGCCTGAAGGGGAGACGAAGATGGAGTCTCCAACTGCGCCCGCGCCGACTGCACCTGAGGCACAACAAACACCGGCGCCAGCAGCGCCCGCAGCGGAAGCACCGGCTACACCGGCTCCTGAAGCTGCATCTGCTCCGGTGACGCCTGCTCCAGCCACGCCTGAAGCACAGCAGACACCGGCGCCAGCATCGGCACCTGTACCTGCTCCAGCCACAGAAACTCCGGCAGCTCCGGCGCCTGCACCGACACCAGCTGGTGACGCTAAGATGGAAGCTCCGGCGGCACCTGCTCCTGCTGCTGAAACTCCAGCACCTGCAACGACGCCAGCACCCGCTGCAGAAACTCCAGCGACCCCTGCGCCAACTGCGCCCGCTGCAGAAACTCCGGCACCTGCAACGACGCCAGCACCCGCTGCAGAAACACCAGCGACCCCTGCACCAACTGCGCCCGCTGCTGAAACTCCGGCAACGCCAGCACCCGAGGCTACGCCAGCGCCAGTTGCAGACACACCGGCGGCCCCTGCGAGTGAGGCGAAGATGGACGCCCCTGCAGCACCCTCTCCGGCACCTGAATCAGCTCAGCCTGCTCCTGCTGCACCGGAAGCACAGCAGACCCCGGCTTCTGCAGCGACTGCACCCGCTGCTCCCGCCGAGCAATCAGCGCCGGCCACAGTGCCGTCTCCCGTTCCTGCAGCGCCTGCTGAGCCAACTCCTGCACCCGCTGCTGAGCAGAGTGCACCGGCTGCTCCGGCCCCTGCACCGACGACTGAGAACCAGTCTGCGCCGGCCACTCCTGAGCCTGCACCGGCACAATAACCGGTCAAAAAAAACAGGTTTGACGATCTTGAGCCGTGCCCTGCACGGCTCAACTCGTTATTGGCGCTGTAATCAAATCCGTGCCAACGTCAACACTCGCTGTGATGAGAACGGTTTATCGCATTCTGGCTGTTGTATTCCTCGTCCCGCTGCTGCTGAGCAGTTGTGGGCGATCCATTGACCGCGCCGATCTCGTTTTCATCAACGGAGGGGAGCCGGAGGTGCTCGATCCGCCGCTGATCACCGCCCAGTCCACCGGACGGATCGCTTATGCTCTCTTTGAAGGGCTGACGATTTTTGACTCCAAGGGGGTTCCTCAGCCCGGAGTTGCCGAGCGGTGGGAGACCTCGCCGGACGGCCTGGTTTATAAATTCTTCCTTCGTAAAAATGCACGGTGGACCAATGGCGATCCGGTCACGGCGCATGATTTCGTTTACTCGTGGCGGCGCGCACTCCTGCCGATAACAGCTTCGGAGTATGCCTCCCAGATGTACTACATCCGGAATGCAAAGCCGTTCAATGAGGGGAAGATTGAGGATCCGGAACAACTAGGGGTGCGCGCATTAGATGACTATACGCTGGAGGTTACGCTCGAAGCGCCGGTTCCGTATTTTCTCGATCTCTGTGCTTTTTCAACCTACCTGCCGGTTCATCGTGCAACCGTGGAGAGGTATCAGGATTGGTCCAGCAAGGCGGAGCACTTTGTGGGAAATGGACCTTTCATCCTCAAGGAGTGGCGCCTCTTCGATCGCGTCCGCCTGCTGAAGAACCCGACCTACTGGAATAAGGACACTATCGCGATGAACTCCATCGATGTGCTTCCCAGTGCGAAGGCAAACACGGCTTTCAACTTTTATGCAACGGGGCTCGCGGACCTGATGCTGGACAAGGGACTCGCGCCTACTGCGTTAATGACTGAGTTGAAGCAGCGCGACGACTTTCATGCGGCCCCGTTCCTCGGGAATTATTTCGTCCGCTACAACACCTCGCGGAAGCCATTCAACGATCCGCGTGTGCGCCTGGCATTCAGCCTGGTAATCGACAAGAAGCTGATTACGGAAAAGATTACACGCGCGGGGGAAATCCCTGCCTTCAGCCTTACACCACCGGGGACTGGGCATACCTATCAGCCACCGCCAGGACTTGAGATGGACCGCAAACGTGCCCGTCAACTCATGGCGGAAGCAGGTTACCCGGGAGGTCAGGGATTTCCGATCGTCTATTACCTCTACAAAGGAGATTCCGAGGTGGATCAGAACATTGCCGTGGAGCTCCAGGGGATGTTTGCCCGCGAACTGGGAGTCAATATGCAGCTCCAGGGACAGGAGTGGACTGTGTATCTGAACTCGATGAGCAACCTCGACTATGACCTCTGCCGGTCGAGTTGGGTCGCTGATTACAACGACCCCAATACTTTCCTGAACATGTTTGTCACCGGGGACGGAAATAACCGCACCGGATGGAGCAATCCAAAGTACGATGAATTGATTGCTGCTGCCGGACGTGAGTTGGACCTGAAGAAACGTTTCGATCTCTTCAGGGAAGCAGAGCGGATTCTAATCGTGGAGGATGCCCCGATCTGCCCGCTTTATTATTACGTTGGCGTTCAGTTC
>CBINJX010000205.1:0-7674 GCA_966251085.1 uncultured Verrucomicrobiales bacterium | reverse complement strand
CCCGTCGCCCCGCGGCGCCGGTGCCGCGCGAAGTCAGAGCTTCCCCTGAATCGGTGCGGAAAGGCGAGCTACGCAGTACGAGAGGAAGGGTTAAGGTGTGGCCGGATTCATTGAGGAAGGTCGGAGAGTCCGGCGCCGCTAGGCCAAACTGCCGATGAAACGAGTCAATCGGCTTGCTGGGATATACGAACCCCAACTTCGGATGTGCTTCTGCAAAGCACTCGACGGAAAGCTTCCTGGTATCGAGATCAAATTCGAGAATCTGCCACGCCCAGTTCGCGATCGTTTTCTGCACATCGTCGAGATTGCGCTCGGTGCTTTGTCCCCAGAATTGGTCCCACGCCGTGCCACCGGAAATGATGTGATATACAGGCCAGTCCCGCATCTGACCTCGGGCGTAGATGTGGTGATGCGCTCCAATGGCGAGCACATGTTTGGGGGTCTGTGCGAGCAATGGCGCGATCTCAGTCCGGTACCAGGCGGAGATATCGCCGACATATTGCTCCGCCTGGTAAGGGCGGTGTACCAGTGAAACGATCCACTCCACCTGCGGATCATTCTTCGCGGCCTGGAGAACCTGGATGATCCACGCGGTCTGAACCGGCGACGCATCCTCGCTATTCAGGTGGAGAAAAAGAATATTGGCGACGTGGTTTGCGTAATAGGTGTCGCCACCCGGACTCGTTATTCCGGCATACGTGAGGTGGTCGTAATTGAAATGCGCCTTGTAAAGTGCCAGCGACGGATCGTTGTAGGTTTCGTGGTTTCCCACCAAAGTCATTACGGCGAGGTTTGCCGAAAGCTCCGCCTCCTTGGCCAGATGCACATGCCGATAATGCTGAAGCGTGCCGACATCCACCTGGTCGCCAACATTGAGGAACACGTCGATCGCCTGCTCAATGGGTACATTGTAACGTGCCTCAATCGTCGCTTTGGCACGAGCAAGGAGTGTCTCGTAGCGTGGCTCGTTCAGGATCTGATTATCACCCACTACCAGAAAGCGTAACCGTCCGGACTTGGTTCCACGCAGCGGAAGCGTGCGGAAGCGGAACACTTCCGATTCGTGGGTGCCGGTGCGGACCTTGTAAAAGTAGAAGGTGCTTGGACGCAGGCCAGTCAGGTGAACGGAATGGAGCTGGTAATTTGAACCCAGCGTCTGGCAGCCGCCGACTACGGAGGCAGTAAGCGCATCCGCGCTCTCACCGAAAAGCACGGTCGAATCAGTCCCCACTTCCGTTAGCCATGTCACCCAGATCGAATCAGGTGTGACACTCTGAAGATAAGGTCGAATGGGAGCCGCATCTGCCGCCTGCGCCGCCAGTGGCAACAAGGAAGCAAGGGCTGCCTGCGCGAGAAAGCGCCGGCGCGTGAGGGCCTCCGTGAGCGGTGCGAAGTCGAGATGAGCCCGGCGATCCAGAGAACTCAATGGCTCTCGCTGCAGCAAGGTGGTCATTTCAAGTTAAACGGTGAGCGATTTCCGACGGCGAAGCGCGGCAAATCCGACGCCACCAAGCAGCAAGGCTGCCGTGGAAGGTTCAGGGACAAATATGCCGTTGGCGTTTGGTCCACCAAGTAAAGCGACCTCAGTGTCGGACAGCGTCCGGTCTGTAAATGCAAAGGCGGAAAGGTAAGAGGCTCTCGTGTAATTGCCGCTGGTATCGCCTTCGTTGAAGAGAAAGAGATCGGGGCCGGGATCCAGGTTGCTGAATAAAGAAAAGCGACCGTCGCGCAGTGAACCTCCGTCCCGATCAAACACCTTTACTCCGTCAATGAAGAAACGCATGTCCCCCGAGCCAAGATCAGCCGAAATCACCAGACGGTGCCACTGATCGAAGCTGAAGGCATTAGGAGCCGAATAACCAAGGTTACCAATACCAAACGCGCTGTCTGGAGAAATGTAGGCATCCGCATCGTTTCCCGCCTCGTTTGTCGCATTCGTGTTTAACAGTGCCACCCAGTCTGCTGGTCCGGGTATCAGGATATCGAAAGCGACCGTATACTGATTGATGTACAGGCCTCCTCCATTGGCGGCACTGTTGGTGAATTCAGCCGTGTAACCATAAGACGCGTCCGGCATCTGTGGCACGCTGAGATAGCTGGCTGGCTTACCGTTGATGTGAGGTAATGTGATGCCGTCAGTAATGCCGAAGGTGGTGATACTTTCAGTCTGCCCTGCATACTGGAGGATTCCTGTATTCAGGTCGGGAGCAAGCGAACCACTTCCGAAACCCCATTCATAAGTCTGTTGTGCATAAAGGCTGTTGAGACTCACGAGCGCACCGCAGAGGGATGCAGCATAGTAGCGCAGGGAAATTCGGGGTAGCATGAGGTATTTGTGCATCAGAGCATACCACTTGTGTCTCTGTTGCGACGTTCCTGCAACATTCCAGGTGCAGTGGCACGGTGGCTCGCACCATTGCGGATCTTGCTGGGTGCGAGCAGATGCAGGCGGTGCATGTAGCCGAAGCGATCCAGTACAGAACACTGGATCGCAGTATGTGGAGCTGAGCGGCTCCTTCGATAGTGCCGGAACGTAAGTGCCTCGATGCTTCCGGACCGGACAAGGAGATTCTCGCACCGCGGAGGCAAACGGGGCTCAGACCGGTACGATCTTCCCTTCGCGCAGCCGCACTTCCTTCATAGTGATCCCGAGATCTTCCTGGTAACGCCGGGCGCTGACTGCACTCGCAGGAGAGAAACGCACCGCGATCATGTGCGCCGAGGCTGCCTGGTGGCGCTGTCATCGCTCGTCAGTGGCCGATTACCTCAAGGCGCGCGGCTGGTGTGTCCTCCACATCCTCGATGCGCAAAAAGCGCCGCAGGAACATCCTTTCACCAGCGCGGCAAGGATCGTCGGTGGCGAGCTTTCCTACGCACTGCCGTGACCGGCTACGGCTCTGCTACAGCCATATCCGGCTGCTTCAATGCTTCAATGCTGCTGTGTTTCCAATTATGAGCCTCGGATGCCCCAGCCAGATATCATCCTTTCCGACGCTTCCCCAGATGGCAACTTGGAGGTGTTGATCGATCAGGACGACCGTGTTGCGCATTTGTGGCTGAGAGCGCCGAATGACGAATCGTTTGGCATAAAGAGTTGCTGGGTGCGAAATCTGAGGAAGGCACCGGAGCAATTGGATGTGGCGGCGATGCGCAACGGGATCGCGCCGATGTTGCCCCGGGAGTATTGCCGCTATCCGAATGGACAACCGCCGCTCGATGCAAAACGCCTGGAGGTAGTTTGGTTTCCCGATGGCGATGGTGTTGCTGTTTTGGAGGACGGCGAGATGCTGGCGTCGATCCCACCGTGGGGCGGCTACAAAGGTTTCCACGGCTATGCCCGCGATTGCAACGGGCAGGGGCCACTTTGCTGGGGCTTGGAAGATGCCAGTTCTTTCCGGGAACGTATCGCCGCTGCACAGCGCTACTGGGCAGCATGGGACGCTGATCCCGGACCATGGAAAGTGTGCCAGAACGCTTTCCTCGCCGCGTACGAAAAGGCGCTCGGACCATACACGCGCTATTTCGCGATCGACGGAAACAGATGGCCACCCCGGTCTCTGATCCGGGTGGACAAAGGCGACCGAGTTTATCTGCTGACGCTAGGCATTTCCCTCCGTCCTCAACCCGCCGTGGCCATGTACGCCGAAGACCCGGCAGCATACTCCCGGATCGAATTGGGAGCCTGTTTTTCGTCAGCGGTGCCGGAAGAACTCATTATGAGCTTCGCAAGCTATCTCTCCGGGCAATCCGACTTTCCCTGGCAGCGGTTCACATTCCTCGCGCACGGACACACCATCGGATGCGACGTGTTCACCGCGGACGCTTCGCTGAGGGAATTCACCGCTGCGCTACTGGTGAAAAATCCACCAGGCGCGCCGGAGTTTGAGCTGCCTGCCATGGGCGGGAACGAAGTGTCACTACTGTGGATGATACCAATCACCCCTGCGGAGCGAAGAGTGGCGGAGGAGGAAGGAAGTAAGGCACTCCTGGCGATGATGGATGAATCTTCGCCACACATCATCGGGGAGCGGAAGCCGAGCCGGGTATGACGATCGGGGAAACGCGATCCGAGTGAGTAAGCAGGTGTAGAGGCGGCTCTGTTCCCGAGCTTGCGAGAGACGTGCCGCCTCCGATCGCTGGTATGGGCGGAGGTGGATGGTGGTGGGAGAACGGCACGCAACCCACGTTCACGCTCCGCACCACCAAACCGCCTTCGCTCGGCGGCGAAGATGGAGGCGGTACCTGCGTCGTTGAACTCCGCAGAGAACTGCCTCTACACAGCTGACTTGCCAAATCGGGGAACGCCCCTAAGCCGCGGGCGTCACTGAGGCGTGGAGAAAGGCCTTCTCGCCCGCGCGCCAGCGCTCCCAGCTTGCGGGGTCATCGAGTGCTTCCTGAAGTGCGGTGCCAAGCTGATAGATCGTTCTGTCGAACCCAAGTTGCTCGTACGCATCGCCGCTGTAGAGCATGGCTTCCGTAAGGGTTCGATATAGAGTGCGGTCGTGAGCGGCAGGGGTCTCGAGATCCGTTGGGACGTCGTAGGTGTGCTGGCATGCTGCCAGGTCCATCGAGTGATGGCGACGGCAGGCATTTGGACGCACCTCGTAGATGCTGCAGTATCCATCCTTCAAAAGCGGACAAACGATGTTCCGTGTCGCGTGCTCGTAGGGCGTCAGTGAACGAACCTCTTCCGCATGAGTAGCGAGGTTCTTCCGGATTCGCTCCAACTCAGCCGGAGCGGTCGCTGTTTGCAGATGATGCGCGATGAGAAAAACCTCGTGGGCATAGACTTCGACTCGAAGTGAGCAGCACAACGAGCATCCCGCTCTGCAGGCCAACGGTTTTGGTGCTTTGCCGGCGAGTTCGTTCCCGATGTCGTCGAAGCGGCGCTGGGCCTCACGCAACCCGGCGTGGAAATCCTCGGGCGTATTCGATTTGGAAATGACGTCGTAAAGACGATGGGCCAGCGCTTCGGGCATGCCTTGCAACCTTTGGTGCGAACACGCGCGGATTCCAGTGGTTTTTGAAGGCGCATCTCTTCGACGTCCTCTTATTCCCACACGCTCGTACACCTTGGAGCCTTACGTTAATCTCGCTAGGAGTGGTTGCATTCATCTGCTAAGCGAGTTGAGATTGGCGTCAATCAACAAGATTCAGGCAGTTCATCACACCCCAAAAGGGTGCCCACAAGCCTGCTTGGTCACCATTCCTACACACTTTGTGGCGTTTGTGTGACCCCTGATTCTTTGAGTGATCTGCCACCACCTCCTTATTTATGAGACTAAGATCGTCACTTCTTAATCTGAGTGTCTTCGTCATGTTGGGTGTACACTGTGCCCACGCGCAGGTGCAAGTGCCGCAGTTGATGAACTATCAAAGCCAGATCATCACTGGTGCGGGTACTGGGCTGCCGACCGCGGATTACAGCCTCACCTTCCGGATCTTTGATGCTGCGCAAGGTGGTACTCTGGTGTGGGGGCCACAGGTTTTCAACGGCACTACAGGGGCAGGGCATGGACCGAAGGTGCCGGTGGTGAAGGGCTACTTTAATGTGATGCTCGGACCTACTGACACGGAGGCTCGACCATTGGGCTCTGCCTTTGCGGCAAGCGCCACGCGTTATCTGGAGATTCAAATTGGGGACAGCGCGCCTCTGGCTCCTCGCCAGCAGCTGGTCTCCTCGGCGTTTGCGTTTTCCGCAGCAAATGCTGCCCAGGCGGATAAGGCTGCCCAGGCGGATAAGGCATTTGCTCTGAAGGCAGGCGATGGGCAGTTCTATGACTGGAGCAGCTTGTTCGGGAAGGAGAATCCGAGTACGGGGACCATTGCTCTCAATCGGATCAATATCCCACCTGGAGGGATCAGCGCTGACAAAGTGGCTTTCACTCAGAAGAGCATTTCAGCGGATCATATCGCGAATGATAGTGTTGGCGCCGCGCAATTGGCACCAAACTCGGTGGATGTCTCAGAGTTGAAAGACAATGCAGTCAACTCTGCAAAGATCGGTGATGGGGAGGTAAAGCGAGTGGATATCGGGGATGGAGAGGTGGCCACGCAGAACATCGCGGAAGGATCGGTTACATGGAGTAAACGGGCGCACCGCACAGTTCGCAGAGCGACCGTGGGTGCAGTCGCTGCCGCAGGTTTGGGTGAGATTGCCGTTTCAGGGCTTTGCCGCACCTTCGTGGCAACGTCAACAGACCCGGTGCCAGTACCTGAACTCCGAGCTCAGGTAACCTGCGGAGGAAGCCCTGTTCTCGTCACGATCGGACCAGCCCCACGAATCAACACTCCCATGAGCATTCAGGCTCAAGGTCCGGATGGATCGGTAGATGGATTCGTGCCGGAAGTTCACATTCTGCGGAAGACGAACGGCGGTCCGGCAGAAGCGATCGCCGTCCTGGGACTCCCTGCGAGCGGCCGACAGACAGGGTATTCGCCGATCACGTTCGTTGATACAGAGGTGAAGAGTGGAGAAACGTATGAGTATGCTGTCGCTGTTAAAGTAAATGCGGACGGTACAAGCCTGGGAATCAATCACGCAGTTCTTACACTTGCGGAGATGTAGCTTTTCCCGGTCCCTCTAGAATGAGGGCAATATCAAGGCAGTGCCCCGCAACTGCTTGATCAGCAGAATCGCCGTGACTCCCTCGGACTGAGAGGGAGCCGGCAGACGGATTCGAACCGGCGATCTGCTGGTTACAAATCGAATGCTCTGAGGAGCGCGCGGGCTGATGGACGCCGCTCAGGTGGAATGCTGGGCCTCACTTCGCACCCCCTTGCCGCGGCTCCTCAAACCTACGCCATCATCTCCTTAATCTGCTTCGTCGCGATGCCGATGGGGCGGTCCAGTGGGATGCCGGCACAGGCGAGGAGCGTCGTGAGCAGGTCGCCCTGGTTGCCTTTGGTGTCAGCTAGGAAGCGTCCGGTATTGATCGAGCCGCCTCCGCGTCCGGCGACGATGAAGGGAAGGTTTTTCCGTTCATGCGTGTTTCCGTCTTCCAGGCCCGAACCCCACATCATGATGCAGTTGTCGAGCAGGGTGCCGTCGCCTTCGCGGAGGCTGGCCATCTTTTTCACCATGTAGGCGAATTGCTCGATGTTGAAGGCGGTGATCGCTGCGACTTTCCGGACCTGTTCGGGCCGGTTGTTGTGATGGGTCTGCGAGTGATGCGTATCGGTGAACCCGAGTTCCGGATAGGAAACCCCGTTCGGCGTAGACCCGATGTATGTGCTGACACGGGTCGTGTCGGTCTGGAAGGCCAGCACGTTGAGGTCGCACATCACCTGCATGTACTCACTGCGCTTGTCGCCCTCGGGGATCTTGATCTCGATGGGCGGTGAATCGGATGCGTTGCGCTTGCTGGAAGCGACACCCGCCTTCTCCATGGCCGCCTCTTTCTGGCGAAATTCAATGGCGGCAATGCGGCGCTCCACGGCACGCACACTGTCGAGGTACTCATCCAGCTTGTGCTGGTCATCCTGCGGCAGCCTACGACGAAGGTCTTTAGCGCCGCCGAGGACCAGATCCAGCATCTGACGATCGAGCGGGTCCGCTTTGGTAAGCTGTCCGGGTTGGTCGGTTTTCCCGAAGAGCCGGTTCAGCACGCTGCGTGGATTGGTTTCGGCGGGAACGGCCTGTTCGATCGGGTCGCGATGGAAGCTCCGGAAGTA
>CBINJX010000204.1:0-7680 GCA_966251085.1 uncultured Verrucomicrobiales bacterium | reverse complement strand
TCCTCCAAAGCGGTGCCTCGTAAAACTCGCCACCGCACTCCACATGCGCCCCGTTCAGCGGCGCGCGAGATGTGGAGGGAGTCCGGGGCGGAATCTCCGGACGCGACCCAACAAATCAGGCGGACCCGCCAAAGTCGTTCTCCAGCACAATCCGGAAACGAGGTCTGCCGTTTCGCAAGTGATCGAGAGCGTCGTTTACACGCGACATCGGGAACCTCTCGATCAGCGGGGCGATGCTGTGCCGGGCGCAGAAGTCGAGCATGGTTGCGATAGTTGCCGGGCTGCCAATCGGAGATCCTGAGATTGCCTTTTGCCGGCCGATGAGCGCGAAGCTCTCCACAGAAATTGGCTCGGGTACAACTCCGACGAAGTGGAGCCGCCCTTTTGGGGAAAGCGTTTCCAGGATGGCGGGCCAATCGAGCGGTACGGCCACTGTCGAGAGGACAAAATCGAGTGAGCCGGTAACGCGTTTCATCGCCGAGGAATCCCGGGAGTTGATGACCTGATGAGCACCAAGCTGCATCGCCTCATCGCGCTTCGAGTCGCTCGATGTGAATGCATAAACCTCACAGCCCCACTTGTTGAGGAATTGGAGTGCCAGATGCCCGAGTCCGCCAATGCCGATGACGCCGACTCGATCAGTGGGCTTCACATTGAACTCCACGATTGGATTGAAAACGGTGATGCCTCCGCAGAAGAGCGGTCCCGCTTTGCTCGCGTCGAGGGCGGGCGGGAGTGGAAAAGCCCACGCCCAGTGGCAGCGGACGCGTTCTGCGAAGCCGCCGTGCCGCTGTACGATCGTGGCCTCGCCGAAGGGACAAAGGTTGTGATTCCCGGAGAGGCACTGCTGACACGCCATGCAGCTTCCCGACTGCCAACCCAAGCCGACGCGCTGGCCGACTTGCAGTCCTCGGACTCCATCACCTGCCGCCACGATGGTCCCGATAACCTCGTGTCCCGGAACCAGTGGGTAGCCGCTCATCCCCCATTCGGCGTCGATCATCGAGAGGCCCGAGTGGCAGATGCCGCAGTACTCCACGGCGATCTCCACCTGTTCCCGGCCGAGCGGGCCGGGATCGAATTCGAACGGCTGCAGAGGTGCGCCTTTCTCAAGGGCAGCGAAGGCTTTGATCTGTGTGCTCATGGCAATCGCTCTGGTTGAAATGTATTCAGGCGTTGAGGCGTTGCCTCATGTTTTCCGGGTACGCTCCCCGGCTGCAAATCGCGGTGCCGTGATTTCGCGGCCTTATGTTCCTGCGAGAAGTAGGAGAGGCGGCCTGATCAATGGCGAATCGCCGGTGGGGAGGCTTCTCTGATGCTACAGCCTCACTCCAAAAACTCCAGCCAGCCAAAGCGCCGAGGCGTGTGAAATGTGCCGGTGAGAGTCGGGCTGAATGCCAGGTAATCTTTGTTTGCGGTATCGTGACGGTAAAGATTGATCCGCCAGCGTGAGCCTGTTGCGGGTGCCTCGGGGGCGAGAGAGGAAAGCGGGATGCGAACTTCCACACGCCAGATCCGGGCGGTCTCGTCCACGGTGACTGCGGATTCCATCCCGCTGCTCCATTCGAAATCTTTCTTGGGGGCATCAATCAGAAGGTCGAGATGATCCCCATTTGGTGCCCATTCATACTCCGTGTAGTGCGCTGCCTTTTTCGGATTCGCTCCGATGAATGCCTCCACGACATCCTTCTCCCACAATCCGAAGCGCTCCTTTTTCTGTGCCGGCTCAAATACCGTGAGTTCCGTGTATGGACACTCGTAGGCAAGATAGAGGAACTTGTCCGACCAGAGAGCCCGTACCGCGGTGCTCAGATGCGGGCGTGCCGTGGCATCATCGGATTGATACTCCAGCCGCACGGGCGCGGCCTTGTCCCACTCAGGCTCATCCAGGTTTCCATCCGGTGTGAAGTCGCGCGATAATCTGCTCGCTTTGATTACCGGCAGCGGCAGTGAACTAGCGAGCAAGCGATGGGCATTGTCGAAGTAGATCTTCCGCAGCACCTCTGCCGGGAGATTGATCGAGCTGATCGTCCAATCACCCTGGATCGGTGTCATGTGCGGCCAGTTGCGATCCGCGGTTTCCATCCAGCGCCAGTGCTTCTGATAGAAGGTAATCGCGTCCTCGTCGCTGGGCCGTTCCGCGTCTCCTCCCGAGCCGAGGATCAGCTTGCTGTATACCATGAAGTCGGTGGCGAAGAGGATGCGGTCTGCGTGCTTCGTGAAAAGGAGCCGAACCTTTTCTGGATCGTGTCTGCCCAGCTCGGGGACACGTGCGGCGAGATCCGCATACATGTTCGGATGCGCATCGAGTGCGCGGTCCACCCATTCGAGATCCTCCGGGTTATTGGCGAAATGAACACAAACGAAGGTGGTCTTTGGGTGCCGCTTGATGACCCGGTTGAGCGCTTCCAGGAGTTCCTCCCGCGGTGGATATTTCGCCGGATCACCAAACCACCACGAGCGGTGATCCTTGAGTTCGGTCCACCGCTCGTTGGTTTCATCATACGGCGACCAGAACGCCTTCGGATCGCCTACGTGGATCGAGACCGGCATTCCGAGTTCACCGCACCTGCGCCAGACTCCGTCGAGTTTGGGATCGTCGATCTTGATCAGTTGCTTCGTGCGATCGCGGAGGAAGAGCCCGAGGCGTTTGTATTCCTTCAATCCCGCAGCACCGAGCCGGTGGCCCTCCTCGATCTGCTTCACGGCGCGCTCGGTGAAGTCGGGGTCGTTCCAACCTGCGAAGTCCAGATTCATGTAATGAATGAAGCGCCCCGGATATAGCCGGTCGCCCATTGACTTCACCCGCTCAAACTCGGATTCCTCGCCCGGCGCATGAGTGACGGTGCCGCCGCTCAGGTTTACCCCAACTCCGATTCCCACAGCATCCATGATCCGCACCGCCCGGGCGAATCGTTCTTCCTTCGCCTCGATGTGCATATGCAGATCGATGATGCGTCGCTCCTGCCGCCATATCTCGGGGGAGAAGGCTGGGGCGGGAGGCTCGGTGCGCGATTCACTGTGTGCGGGCGAGGATTGTCCGGCGCTGTCGCGTGGGCTCTGCAGTGATGCGCAGATAGAAAGGACCAAGGCGAACAGCCGGGAGCGGAAGATGGGGAATCTCATCGTGAGCAGGGGGATGCTGATCAATACAGGATGCTGCCCCGGGCCTGCAAAAGAGAACGAAGGATCAGCCTCTTTGTGGATTGTCATGAAACAGCGGACATCCCCGTCCGCTGAATCGCTCTCCCTCGCGGTATCACTGAGCATTCCATCTATGACCCACGGAAACTCCCAGAACACAGCATCCCCATCCCCTCTCGGAAATACACTTACCCGCCGTCAGTTCATACAGCGTGCCACGGTAGCGACCGCGGCATTCCAGATCGTCCGAAGCGACGTGCTCGGACTGAGCGGCGTGTCTGCCAGTGAAAAGCTGAACATTGCCGGAATCGGCGTGGCAGGCCAGGGCGCCTCGGATCTCAGCCAGTTCAAGGATCACAACATCGTTGCGCTTTGCGATGTGGACTGGGCGCATGCGTCAGGAACGTTCAACAAGTTCCCAAATGCGAGGCGATTCAAAGATTTCCGCAAGATGCTCGATGAGGTAAAAGAGATCGACGCGGTGGTGGTCGCCACCCCCGATCACATGCACGCGTTTGCCTCCATGGCAGCGCTGCAACTCGGCAAACATGTCTATTGCGAGAAACCGCTCACGCACTCGGTGTGGGAAGCACGGAGGGTGACGGAGTTTGCGCGGGAACAGAAGGTGGCCACGCAGATGGGGAACCAGGGGCAGGCCAGCAACGATACGCGCCGGCTCTCCGAATTGATCTGGAGCGGCGCGATCGGGAATGTGCACGAGGTGCATGTCTGGACGGACCGCCCCTCGCAGGGTCTCTTCAAGGAGTACTGGCCGCAAGGAGTGGATCGGCCGCTGGGAAATCCCAATGTGCCTGACACGCTGGATTGGGACCTGTGGCTTGGCCCGGCGCAGGAACGGCCATTTCATCCTGCCTACCTGCCAGCGAAATGGCGCGGATGGTGGGACTTTGGAACAGGCGCGCTCGGCGATATCGGCTGCCACTCCTTCGACCCGATTTTCCGAGCACTCAAACTCGGAGCTCCGACCAGCGTCCAGGCGAGTTCCACGCGGGTGAATGAGGAGACGTATCCGCTTGCTTCAATGGTGACCTATCACTTCCCGGTGCGTACGGCCGAGGTGCAGGCGAATAATGTTCAGGTGCGCGAGCTGCAGGGTGCTGCTGCGGGTGGGATCGAGATGACTCCGGTGAAGCTGGTCTGGTATGATGGAGGGTTGCGTCCGCCGCGGCCAGAGGGGCTGGATGAGAGCGTGAAGATGGGCACAGGCGGACGCCTCATCATCGGCGACAAAGGATTCATTCTAGGAACGACAGTTTATCCCGAGTCCCGGAGGAAAGAGGTCGAGCAGATCGCCCAGTCAATCCCACGCTCGCCGGGGCACTACGTTGAGTGGGCGGAGGCCTGCAAAGGAGGGAAACCGGCCGGGTCCAACTTTGAGTGGGCCGGTCCGCTCGCAGAGACGGTCCTTCTCGGGAATGTGGCTTTGCGGTTGCAGCTCCGTGAAGAACTTACCACCAGAGCGCTCCTATGGGATGCGGCAGCGCTCCGCTTTACCAACTCCGATACGGCGAATCAGTTCCTGCGGCGGGAGTATCGGAAGGGCTGGACGTTGTAATAGGCCGGCTGGCTGGGGGCGGTGCTATAGGCTCTCCGCCTCCCTGCCTGAGACCTGCACCGGCTGAACCCATGCCTTCTCGACCTCCCCTTCATGGACGGCATCGGTCTTCGGTTTTGAAGACGTGACGCGTGCACGAACGTAGATCTCGTCGCCTTTGAAAGTATAGCTGGCGGAGGTTCCTTCCACCTTTGCCAGCAGGGCGCCGACATCCTCACTGTACCGGCGGGTGACGCGGAGCGGTGTGCCGTTCTCATCAAGCACCGGCTCGCTCTTGCTATTGTAACCATGACGTGTGCCGATGAACTCGGTTGTATAGGTAACCCCAGGCTCAGCCTCGATCTCCAGCGAGATCCGGTCTTTCTCGCGTTTGATGTCTTTCAGAATCACCCCGGATGAAGCGTAGAAGTCACCCGCCTCCAGAGCTGCGATGAGATCCTCCACGGTGAGCTTCGCTGCTTTTACCATGACCCATCCGCGGCCCGTACGACTCATCTTCTTCGGCTGATCGTGATAATGATGCGAATCGTCCGTCGCTATGCCAAACATTGGCTCCTTCCTGAGCCGGGCGAGCCGTTCCGTAAGGATGATGTCCCAAACGCGGTCGGTGCTCGCGTGAGTTTCGTCGCCCTCGTTGTGAACATCCGGATGGCCATTATACACCTCAAAGAAACGCTCGTTATCGAGCTGCATGAGCTCCTCCGCGGTGATCGCCCATTTGAAATTCGGATGATTGATGTGCGGGAACATCGGCACTCCGGTGCGGCGGCGCTGTTCCATGACAGCGTCGATCGTTCGCTGCATCGCGTTTACCATGGACTCACTCTTCTTCGGATCGAACGCCGTGTAAGGGAGGATCAACTCCTGAATGTTGGTAGCGTTGATATGAATGTTCCGCGCGGTGATCTCCTCGCTTTGAATCAACAGGAATCTGCCTGGCTCTTCGAAAGGTACGCGGTACTCACTCAGCATCTTCAGGCGAACCTGCTTCTGTGTCTCTTTCGCTGATGTCGCCTCCGCTTGCTCGGTATCCGTACCTCTTGCGTCTGTCGCAGGTGAAGCCTTGGGTGATGGTGTCTTTTTCTCTATCTCCACCTCGCGCACTTCCACCCACTCCGGCCCGAACTTCTCCAGATACTTTTTGAATGCGATTTCTCCGCCTGCGTTTTTCTCCACCGGAATCCATCGTTCACGATTTGCCAGGACGTTGTGATCCGAGATCGCGAGGAAATGGTAGCCATGTTCCTTGTACCAATGGGTGATCATCTCCGGATAATCGTCGCCGTCGCTCCATAGCGAGTGCGTGTGAAGATTCCCCTTCCACCAACGCGTCTCCGGTTCGGCGGCTTTGGCTGAAAATGTGAGGAACAAAGAGGCGAAAAGCAGGGGGATGCAACGCATATGAGAAATGGGGGAGAGGAACTGATACTGCAAAGCGAGACGCAAAGCGATGCAACATTGCGTCGGGGTCTTTGCGGCTGGTGCGAACATCTTGAAGGCTTTCTCCCTCGCTCTCTACACAAGTCCGGGTAGCAGTTCCTTCCCGGAGAAACATAGCCTCCCACCCCAGTCCTGCTGTTCGTCGCTTGCAGGAAGTGTAATGCTCCGTTCCCACGATGAAGGCAACGTTCCTGATCTCTCTGGTTCTCCTGTTTCTCGCGTTCTCCGTCCACGCTCAGGATGCCAGTTCGAAACCGAAGTCTGAGCCCAAGCACTCAACGTGGCAGGGCTATGAGCGGTTGGATTTCAAAGTTGATGGCCGCGATTGCCTGCTGGTGTTGCCGAAAAGCACTGCACCCGGCAAACCGTGGATCTGGCGCACTGAATTCTTCGGACACGAGCCGCAGGCGGATATCGCGCTGCTCGGACGTGGTTTTCACGTCGCCTACATGAATGTGCAGAACATGTACGGCGCACCTGTGGCGCTCGACCACATGGATCGCTTTCACGAATATCTGACGCGGGAGCACGGGCTCTCGCGCAAACCGGTGCTGGAAGGGTTCAGTCGTGGCGGGCTCTTCGCGTTCAATTGGGCAGCAAGGAATCCTGCGCGGGTCGCTGCGATCTATGCGGATGCGCCAGTGTGCGACTTCAAGAGCTGGCCCGGAGGCAAGGGCGCAGGCAAAGGCTCACCTGCCGATTGGGAACGGCTGAAAGCGGTGTACGGTTTTGCCAATGACGAGGAGGCGCTCTCGTTCAGAGGCAATCCGGTCGACAACCTCGCCCCGCTCGCCAAGGCAAAGATTCCGCTGCTTCACGTCTGCGGGGAAGCCGACAGGGTCGTGCCATTTGCTGAGAATACGTTGATCGTGAAGAAGCGTTATGAGGCGCTTGGTGGCGAGATCAAGGTGATCGCCAAGCCTGGTGTCGACCATCATCCTCACAGCTTGGAGGACCCGGCGCCTATCGTCGAATGGGTGCTCGCGCAGGTTGCTGGAAACTGATTGTCCGGGGGCTTCGATTGCTTGGCGAATGAAGGAATAATCAGTGTGCAAGCTTGGAGTAGCCGGTGAGAGTCCATGATGTATCCTCGGCTGCAACGAAGAGATGTTAATTCTTGAGCAAGTGTAATTTAAGCTTCCAGAGCGGGCGCGATAAATAGTTGCGTCGGCCCAGTATTCCCGCATAGAGGTGCCGGACTATGTCTCTGTTGAAGGTTTGTATCGTTGCCGTGGTGATGAGCCTCGCTGGGGGTTCTGCGTGGGGGCAGACGTTCCAATCATTGTATTCCTTTCCTGCTGATGGTTCGACGGGAAGGGAGCCGCTTGCGACCCTGACGCTAGGTCCCGATGGTAATCTGTACGGAACGGCGACGGCGGGCGGAGCTGTAGATGCAGGAACAGCATTCTGGATCTCGCCGTCCACTGGACAGTTCGAGGTCGTCGGAGAATTTTATGGCGAAACGACTTGCCACTTGCCGTACTCCAGGTTGCTGAATATCTGGGATGGCTATTTGTACG
>CBINJX010000203.1:0-7686 GCA_966251085.1 uncultured Verrucomicrobiales bacterium | reverse complement strand
GGCCGCCAATTCGGCGGTCATCCCAGGCAATCCCTCGAGCATCGCAGCGGTCGCGGTATTCAGATTGAGTTTCGACGCCTCATCCACCAATCCAAACACTTGGGTCGTCCCAGTCTCATCATCAGTGGATTGTCCCAGGAACCAAAAAGTTGCCTCGCCGACAGGCACCGCCTCGCTCGAATAGGTTGCTATATCGGGAAACTCACCCGGTTTCTCTGCGTTCTGCAGCAGCATCTGGACGTAGCGGGCAGCGCCTTCGATTGCCTGATCCGCCTGCCGCCCCGCAAGATCGTTATCGGCCCCGCGATAGGTCATCATCATCGAGTGGCCGAAGGTAAGTGCCAGCGCAACGAGACCGAGCGAAACCCAGAGAACAAGGACCAGCACGGAGCCGCGTGTGCGGTTCTGCCCTATAGCCCACCTGACCACATTTTTGTGATAGGATGCGATCATGGTGCCGGAGGTGTAGTTGGAGTTGTTCCACCGCCCGTTTGCCCCGAGGGAGTTCCCGAACCGCCCAGAGATTCGCTGTCCGACTCCTCAGAATTTGCAGATTTCGCCGGTTGCGTCTGCCATGGCACCAGAATCTCGATCGTCCGCGATCGGCAGAATTCGCACGCGCACAGCTTTCGGCACGGTGTTTTCCTCCTCGGTCACCGTCCACGAATCGGTCCAACTGCTCCCGTCGTAGAACGACACTTCCATCGCCTCCACGCCCGGCAGCAGCTTCTCCTCATGCGTCACCTCATCCACCGCACCGAGCAGATTATTGTAAAGCACGCGCATGAGCACACCCGCGTTCCGCTCCGTTGACTCAGGGTCGCTGCCGATCCTGTACTCGACTTCCTGAATATCACATTGGACCTCAGCATCCGCGGCACGTGCGGTCGTCGTGGTGAATCGGAGATATCCGCGGAATTGAGAGGCCTGCCCTTGAGGTGATCCTTCCAGAGTCGCCGCGAGAATTCCTCCCGAGACCAATGCGTTTTGAAGATCGTTACGGATCACATTCGCAGCGCGGACTCTAGTCACGACCTCCTGGGTCCGCGCAGTTGCCGTATTCCGCATCTGCACGGCACGGGTGAATACCGTATAGATGGAACCGAGGATCAAGGCGCCGGCGACAGCTGCCATGAGGATCTCGATGAGAGTGAAGCCGGCGAGACGGCGAGCCTGCCCGAAAGATGATTGAGCGCAGATCGTCTTCATAACTCCTCCGCCTCCGGTGTTAAGCCAGCGGTCACCAAAGTCGTGAGCCGAATGCTCTGCTCCTTCCCCTGCACCGGGAAGTACACATCCAGTGCAAGTTCGGTCATGTTATCGACCTCCCAGCCCCCCTGTGTCAGCTCAAACCGATAGCCCGGCCACTCAGGACCGAATTCCCCACGGGAATCGGCACTGGCCCAAGCGTCGTCGATCATCATTTCCCCCAACTTGTTCTCGCCAAGTTGCACCGCGATGCTCGTCCGCTCAGCCGCGACCGCGGCGCGGTTGGAAACTGTCAGCGCCGTGACCACGGCGGGGATCACGATCGCCATGAAAAGCAGCGACGCCAGCACCTCGATAAAGGTGAAAGCACGCCGCTCAGAAAAACGATGAGCGGAGGAGGAGTGATTCATCACCGCTCCTCCTTCAGTATTTCATAACCCCAGCCATCGGACCGCTTGGCGATCTGCCGGGCCGACCCGAATCGGTCCACCAGGCGGACGGTTTCCATGCTTGCCACATCGGGTGTCCCCTCCGGGGCGAACTCAATGGCCTGATTGCTATTTGCGGACGAGGAAATACCACGTCCGCTCAGCTCAAACTGCACATCCGAGTGCAACGCATACTCCCGGTGGACGTCGGTGCCACCGTAATCGGTCTTCGGCTCGAGACCGAAACGCTGCGTCTGCACATCGATCCAGATCACCATCGGCACGCCCTGCGAGATGGCTTCATTCCTGGCAAACTCTGTCAGCGCAAGAAACCGTGCCGCCTCCTGCTCGAGACTGCGTTCACGCAGCGAACGAGACAGGGACGGCGCGGAGAGCGCCATGACAGTTGCAAGAACAGTCATCACGAGAATCAGCTCGACGAGAGTGAATCCGGACGTGGTGCGCACGGTAGTGCTCCGTGGTTCCTCGGAAGGTTGAGGGTTGAGAGTTGAGAGTTGAGAGCCACTCATGGGCAGATCGGAGCGGGTATAAGTAGCGATACTGAAACCGGTCCTGCTGACCTCTGTGTACTGGGTACTGAGCACTCTCTTGTCTCGGGGCTCAACAGCGCAACGTAGGCGGAGTACTCTTTAGTTATTTGCCCAGTTCGTGATGTCGTCATCACCACCGGCGCGACCGTCCGGTCCCATCGACATCAGGTCATAGCCAGCCGGGTTGTTACGGCCCGGATAGCTGTAGGCGTAAGGATTCCCCCAAGGATCAAGAGGAACGCCCTTCTTGAGGTACGGTCCGCGCCAGTTCGGAGCATTGCTGGGAGGATCGATTAGAGCGTTGAGGCCGTTGTTACCACTCGGGTAGAAGCCGGTATCGACTTCGAAGGCATCGAGCGCCATCTCGATGCTGGAAATCTGCGACTTCGCAGCGGTCTCCTTGGCCTGCTGGCTGCGGCCGGAGAACTTCGGGATCACGATCGCGGCGAGTACCGCGAGGATCACGAGCACGAGCAGCATTTCTACGAGCGTGAATGCGTGAAGCCGGGAAGCCCGGGAACGGCGACGGAGTGTCATTTGTGAGTTCATGGTGGTCACTAGGTTTTGAAAGCTACTTGATGTAGTCCTGGATGGTGAAAATCGGGATCACCATTCCGACGAAGATGGTTCCGATGAAGCCGGCAATTGCAAACAACATCAACGGTTCGGCGAGGGCGACTGCCGTTTTCAGTTGGCGGTCGAGCGTGGTTTCGGTCACCACCGCGAGGCGCATCAGCTCCACGTCCAGGCGACCGCTCTCTTCCGCCACGGAAATCATCTCCAGCGACGACCCGCCGAAGAGTGCGCGACAATCTGCGAGACTGCTCGCGAGGGTTTCACCTTTTTTCACTCGTTCCGTGGAGTCGGCAATCAGGTCGATCAGTGTCTGATTGCCCAACGAACGCCGCGCAACGGAGAGGCCACTCATCAGCGACACACCTGCCCCAAGCAGCGTACCGAGCATCCGGCAAAAGCGCGCCATTGCGAGTTGTGCAGCCAGAGGACCGATCACCGGCATGCGGAGCATCCACGCTTCCCAGAGCCGGCGGTTCTTGTCCGAGGCGATCCAAGTCCGGCCAAAGTAAATCGCAGCCGCGAGAGCAGCTGCCAGGAAGATCCCGTAGTTCCGGACGAGATCGCTCAACCCGACGATGATCTGGGTGATCATCGGTAGCGCAGCATCGAATCCTTCGAACAGTGTCTGGAAGCGAGGAATGAAGAAAACGAGAAGGAAGATGAGCACCGCGACTGCAAGAAGGAGCAGTACGGCCGGGTACATCAGCGCCGAGACGACTTTTGCCCGAAGCTCTTTCTCACGCGCTTGGAAGTCAGCGATCTGGGCGAGCACCGTATCGAGAAATCCGCCGGCCTCACCGGCCTCCACCATTGCCACATACACTCGGGGGAACACATCCGGGGAACGGCCCATCGCGTCGGCAAGTGACACACCATCGACTACCAGGTCATGGAGTTCCCGCCACTTTGCGGCGGCAGCAGGATGTGATGTTTCCTTGTAGAGAATCGTCAGCGCACGGCTCAGTGGCACGCTGGCGGCCAGCAGGCTGGAGAGTGAGCGAGTGAAATCCTCCAGCGCCGCAAACGGCACCCGGTTCGACTTGAAGGAGAATCCTTTCGCCGCAGGGAGTTTGACTCCCTTCGATTTCGCAGCAGGCGCACCGCCGGCAGACTCAGCCACCCGCAAGGGCGTCAGACCACGGTCCTCGAGCAAGCGTACGGCATCTTGTCGTCCGCTTGCTTCGAGTTGCCCCTGTGTCGAGGCACCATTCGCCTGGAGCGCTTTGTATTCGAATACTGGCATGGGATCAGACCGAAAAAGTCCGTTACATCACCGCGGCGAAACCAGCATCGGCTTCATCCTTGGACACACGGAGAACTTCCGACGGAGTGGTGACGCCCTCGCAGACAAGCCGCCAGCCGTCTTCCACCAGCGTCCGCATTCCCTCGCGGCGCGCCTGCTCCTTGACCTCTACGCTAGATCCGCCACGCAGCAGAACCTGCCGGATTGGCGTGCTCATCGTCATGAGTTCAAAGATCGCGCGTCGTCCAGTGAAACCGGTTCCCCGGCATTCCTTGCAACCCACGGATGCGAAGATCTCCGCATCCCGAAGCACATCGATGCGCTGACGCAGCGAATGAGTCCGCGCGGAGGTATCATGCGTTTTGCACTGCGAGCAGAGCACACGCACGAGACGCTGTCCGATCACTGCTTCCAGTGACGAGGCTACCAAGTACGGCTCCACGCCCATATCGACGAGACGTGTGAGCGCGCCAGGGGCGTCGTTTGTGTGCAGGGTTGAGAAAACCATATGACCGGTGAGAGAGGCCTGCACCGCAATCTGCGCCGTCTCCTGGTCACGAATTTCACCGATCAGCACCACATCTGGGTCATGACGCAGGATCGCACGAAGCCCCTTCGCAAAGGTCAGCCCCGCTTTCTCGGAAACCTGAATCTGATTGATCCCCTTGAGCTGATATTCCACCGGATCCTCAATCGTAATGATCTTCCGGATGGAATCGTTGATCTGATGCAGCGCGCTATAGAGCGTACTGGTCTTACCGCTACCAGTCGGACCGGTCACCAGCGCGATGCCGTGAGGCATGCCTAACACGTGCTCGAAAAGCTGACGCTCGCGCTCGGCCATTCTCAGGCCTTCCAGACCAATCACGCCCGCATCCTGGCGGAGCAGACGCATGACAGTCGCCTCACCGTGCAACATCGGGATCACCGAGACACGGATATCCACCTCGCTCCCCTTCACCCGGATCTTGATACGACCGTCCTGCGGAATCCGCTTCTCCGCAATGTTCAGGTTACTGAGGATTTTGATACGCGAGACGATCGCCGGCTGAAAGCGTTTGATCTGCGCGGGCACCGGCACTTCCTGGAGCAGGCCGTCAATACGGTAACGAATCCGCAACTCATGTTCAAACGGCTCCACATGAATATCCGAGGCACGCAGGGAAATCGCATCACCCAGCACCTGGTTCACAAAACGGATGATCGACGCATCTTCCGCTGCCTTATCGAGATCCGCCTGATCATCCCGATCGTCCGCGACTACCTGAAAACTCTCATCCTGCTCCAGCAGGTTCAGGGTATCAGCACCGACACCCAGATGCTTTTTGATCTCACGCTGCAGCGCCTCGCTAGGCGCGAGGACCGGCTGAAGGCGCAGATCGGAGATTGCCCGGAGACTATCCAGCCCCGGAGAAGCAAAGAGGCGGCTCGCCGCCACCTCGACTATGCCATCCTGCTCCCGAAGCGGGAGCAACTCCTCCCGAAGGAGGATTCGAGCCGGAAACCTGGATAACAGGCCCTTATCCGGCTCGATATTTTCCAGTCGCGTATAGCCAAGGCCATATTCCTGGGCCAACCACTGGAGGACTTCCTCTTCAGTTTCGACCCTGAGCTCCCCCGCAACGCGCAGGCGTTCCAGAGCCTCCGCGTCCATGGTGGAAAGCTGTTGCTTCTCCACCATTGAGGCGAGGAGATCTGGGGATGTGACTACGGAAGCGGGGGATAGGTCGGGCACGGCGATTATTACTCCAGGATTCCCATGGACACCAGTGCAGCTTCCTGACGAACTGTCAGGACCTTGCGCAGGTCTTCGCGAGCGGCTTCGAGTTCAGCCTGGGACTTCTTCCGGGACTCACGAACGGCGGCAAGTTTTGCCTTCAGCTCGTCAGCGGAAGTGTTCTCATTCTCCAGCGCAGTGCGGAGCGCCTGGGACTCTGCGGCGCCCGGACGGCTGCTCTGCTCATTGCCGGCGGATTCACCACCGCGACTGCCACGGCCGCCACGACCGCCGAAGCCACCAAAACGGCCACCTGCGGACTCACGCTGCTTGGCCTGGACTTTCTCGATCAGCGGCTGAATGACGCTCCACTCCTCATCGGAGACCTTCAGGGAGGTCTTCAGTCGCTCGTTCATGCGCTGGCGGATCTCTTCGAAGTTTCCGCGGCCACCGCGCTCGCCGCGCTCACCACGCTGTCCGCGGCCACCCTCGCGCGGCTCCTGGCCAGAGGTCGTGGAGGTGAAAGGAAGGATGGAAACAGCGAGAGCTGCTGTGATGGATACGATTTTGCTGGTTTTCATAGGTTGGGGACACCTGCGACGGATCATTTCTCCGCCGCAATTGGTTCACGCAACAAGCTCTACATCCTATCCATTAAGCCGGTGTTAAGAGCACACGGGAAAATTGTTAAGAAGAGTTAAGGCGGAGGTCTTTCTTCCAGGTATGAGGTATGGACAGCGCGAAGCAGCGGTGCTTCCGCTCTTCGTCCACACCTCCCGATGTCCATCTCTTCACAGAATCGATCTTCCGAAAACCACACCGGCAATGGTCTCCGGGTGCTGGTCATCGATGATGACCGCGAACTGTGTACTCTCATTAGCGATTATCTCACGCCCCTTGGCTACGAGGTCCTCGCTGAACACAGCGGGCTCAGTGGCGTGGACCGTGCCCTTGCCGAGGAGTTCCATGCGGTGATCCTCGACGTGATGCTACCGGAAATCGATGGCTTCGAAGTACTTAAACGGATTCGCAGTCAACTGGACGTGCCAATCTTGATGCTCACTGCACGGGGCGAAGAGACTGACCGGATCGTGGGACTGGAGATGGGAGCGGACGACTATCTTCCGAAGACCTTCTCCCCCCGCGAACTCCTTGCCCGGTTGCGGGCGGTCACCCGGCGCACAGCACGGGTATCGGCTTCCGGCGACTCGGAGCCAAAGGAGGAGATCGTGGTCGGTCCGCTCCGGATTCGAATGGATACCCGGGCAGCGACGCTCCATGGAGCTCCCCTCCGGCTCACTGCACTCGAATTTGAGATCCTCGCTGCCCTCGCCCGCTCGCGAGGACGGGTAAAGAGCCGCGAACAGTTGATCGAAACCGTTGCCGAACGGAATTACGATGGCCTCGACCGCTCGATCGACGTCCATATCTGGTCACTCCGCAAGAAACTCGGCGACGATCCGAAGAATCCGCGGTTTATCAAGACGATCCGGGCGATGGGGTACATGCTTATTAACCCCGACTTTGAGTAAGAGTTCTGGGAGTGCCAGGTGCCAAGTGGATCCGCCGGCAAGTCTCCACTGTATCACTGATTACTTCCAGTTTCCCGTCCGCCGAATGCGCTCACTTCTCAACTCACAACTTCCTTTTCCCGGATGAAAGCCCGCGTCCCTCTCTACGCCAAGATCCTGGGCTGGTTTTTCCTGAACCTCGTCCTCCTCGCCACCGTCTTCGCGTTCCTGTTCTACGCTCAGTTCACACTGAACCTGGAGTGGCTCTTCACCGCTGGCGCACGGGAACGCCTCGAAGCGGTCCGCGCCCTGATCATCGGGGAGATGAATGCGACACATCCGGAGGAGTGGGAGCATGTGCTCAGCCGGTACAACGAAGCGTATCACGTCAGATTCGCATTGTTTGACGAAGATGGAGATCCGCTCGTGGGCGATATCGACGAACTTCCAA
>CBINJX010000202.1:0-7694 GCA_966251085.1 uncultured Verrucomicrobiales bacterium | reverse complement strand
GCAGCCCTTCGGTGGCCACTCGGCCCCGAGGGGCTGTATTTTTTTGGAAGCAACCAGTGAACGGTGGTGTGAAGACGCGAAGAAAGTACTCAGTGCTCAGAAGTCAGTACCCGGGTCCAGCTCTGATCTGCCTGTGTGCGTCCCTCAACCCTCAACCCTCAACCCTCAGCACTCACCTCTCATCCTTCCGAGAAGGAGCCGAATATCACACAAACATGCGATAGGTAAGCCGCATTCCGTCGTCTATGTTCTTCCTCGTCCCGGGGGGGACACTAGCCCTTCGATTTGCCACTCGGCAATCGAGGGGCTTTCCTTTTGCAGGGATGCGAGCGGAAAGAGGAAAGCGGTATACCTCCTAAAATCACTCTATCTAGCGAGTTGTAACTGATTGTTTCCATCCTGCCTTTCCCCCTCGGCTCCTCATGATCGCGCTCCGCTCCCTGGCATTCCTCATTTTTGCCACCCTTTGCCATGCCGCGGCTGAGCCGGAGGTCGAAAAGTTTTTCGCCGACTACTGCAACCGCTGTCACCGCGAGGACAAGGCAAAGGGAGATTTCCGGCTCGATACGCTCAAGCGCGATTTCACGGAGCTGCACACGGCGGAGCGGTGGGCAGAAGTGGTGTTCCGGATTAACTCCGGTGAGATGCCTCCGGAAGAGGAGGAAAAACAACCATCAGCTGAGGAGCTGGGCAAACTCGTGGACTGGCTGTCGGCGCGTCTCAAAGAAGGTGAATCAGCGCGGATGGCAAAGCGCGGCCCGGTCGCGCATTACCGGCTGAGCCGGGATGAATACGCCTACACCGTGAAAGACTTGCTCGGGGTGCCTTATGATCCGCATCGGCCGGGTGCTTTTAACGAAGATCCACGCTGGCATGGCTTCGAAAGGATCGGCTCGATGCTGGCGTTGTCGCCTTCCCATGTAGACCGCTATTTCAAAGCTGCGGAAACCGTGCTGGAGCGTGCGTTTCCGGAGAAGCCGGTGGCGGCGGTGATGCGCAAAGCCGACGCGATTGAGATGCGTCATCGCGGAGAGCGCAAAAAGCTCGAGGCAATGGGAATTTCGGACAAGGTTCGCGCCGTAATCTGGCCCGGTGGGTCGCTCGATGGGTTCCGGGGCTACTGGTGGGGGCAGGTGAAGGAATCTGGCATTTACCGCGCACGGATCAAACTCAGCGGACTCCCCGGGCTCGACGGTCGCGCCCCGCATCTTTCCGTGTGGAACCGGACGCTGAAGCGCTCGATCTTCGACGAGGACATCATCGCACCGGAGGACAACCCGGTCGTGATCGAGTTTGAGACATTCCTCGATATGCCGACGGACCTGGATCTGACGAATGAACTCTCGGGAGCTTTTGAGAAGACGGGAAATCACACGCTGAACGTGCTAAACGATGGCCGCAGCATCTTCACGCATTCAAAGGAAACCAGCCGCACCAACCCGACAGGGTACAAGCTGTTCGATGATGAGGGGCGCGCGATTTATCCGATGCTCATCGTCGATTCCATCGAGTGGGAAGGACCGATCACTACGGAGGAAGACCTGAAAAAGCGTGAGGGCTTGGTGCCGACGAAGCTTGATTTTACCGAGGCACGCGAATCCCTGAAGCGGTTTGCCACACGTGCATGGCGTCGGCCTGTAACGGATGCGGAGGTGGATCGGTATCTGATGATCATCGAACGTGAAATCGCCGCTGGCGAAAAGTTCGCCTCAGCCTATCGCGCGGCCATGGTCGGGGTGCTGACCTCGAAGAACTTCTATTATCTCGAGGAAGGCTCAGCGACGGAGCGGCGGGACAAGGTGAACGATTGGGAACTCGCCTCACGACTCTCTTATTTCCTGTGGGGCTCGATGCCTGATGCGGAGCTATTTGCCAAAGCGGAGGCTGGCGTCTTGCGTGATCCAAAGGTGCTGCGCGCTCAGTTGCGGCGAATGCTCGATGATCCAAAGATTGCCCGCTTCACCGAGGCATTCCCAAAACAGTGGCTGCAGCTTCACAAGGTCGGCATGTTTCCGCCCGATCCGAAGTTGTATCCCAACTACGACCTGTGGCTGGAGAAAAGCATGGTGCTGGAGACGGCAGCATTCTTTGCGGAGGTGTTTGGAAAGAACCTGCCGCTGCGGGAATTTCTGTCATCCGGCTGGGCCATGGTGAACCCGCGGCTGGCAGCCTTTTACCAGATGCCGCCGCTCAAGACCTCCGGATTCCAGCGGGTGACGCTCCGTCCAGAAGATCATCGCGGTGGTGTGCTGACACAGGCCTCGGTCCTGATGCTCACCTCCGATGGCACACGGCATCGCCCCGTGCATCGCGGAGTCTGGATCAGCGAAGCGCTCTTTGGCAAAACGCCGCCTCCCCCGCCGCCAAACGTAGAGCCGCTCGCACCGACACCATCCGATCAGCCGAAAGCCACCGTGCGGATGCAACTCGAAGCGCATGCGACTCACACCACCTGTGCGTCCTGCCACCGCAAGATTGATCCGCTCGGCTTCGCCTTTGAAAATTTCGATGCCATTGGCCAGTGGCGCACGGAGGAACGTGTCACAGCAGGCAAGGGTGCAAATCCGCCTGTAAACGCGACAGGCAAACTTCCGGACGGCCGTGCATTCAAAGGACCGGGGGAATTCAAAGCGCTGATGGTACAGGACGGGGATCGCTTCGCTGAAGCTTTCGCGGAGCAGCTCGCCACCTTCGCCCTGCGTCGCGTGATGACCCTCGACGATCGTCCGCATCTCAAGGCCGTAGCCGCAGCCACCAAACCCAACGGGCATCGGCTCCGCGATATCATCGAACAGCTCGTGATGTCGCCCCTCTTCCAGAACCGCTGAACCTCCCAGATCCCGCACCATGAACATCCAACGACAGAACTGGCTGCTCAGCCGCCGGCATTTCCTCCGCGCCGCGGGCATTTCACTCGCACTGCCGATGCTCGACTGCATGAGGCCGCTCCGTGCAGTAACGCGTCCGATGCAGGCGAAGCGCAGCGTGTTCATCTACCTGCCAAACGGGGTGAACACAGAGGCGTATCAGATCAAGGAAGCCGGTGCGGGTTACAAGCTTTCGGCACCGCTCGCCTCCCTGGAGAAACATCGCGATGTGATCACACCGATCAGCGGACTGCATCATCCGCACGGGCTCGGGCATCATCACAACTGCCAGAAGATCTGGCTCACCGGCGGACGGCTCGGACAAACCGACCGGAACACCATCTCGGTGGATCAGCTCATGGCGCAGATCACCGCGCCGCAGACCCGCTTTTCCTCGCTGGAGCTGAGCAACCAGGGCGGCTCGCTCGCATGGAGCGCCGACGGCATCCAACTCCCCGCGCAGTCGAATCCGGGCGTCGCCTTCCGTGAACTCTTCGAAGATCCAAAAGGCGGCATTGCCGCGCAACGTCGTGGACTGCAGCGGCGCGGCAGTATTCTCGATGCGATTCTCGACGAAGCCAAATCGCTCGACAACCAGCTCGGCCAGGAGGATCGCGGGCGCTTGGAGCAATACCTGACTTCCGTACGCGAAGTGGAGATTCGTGCCGAGCGCGCCGACCAATGGCTCGATACCCCCCGTCCGAAAATCGAGCCCGCTGTCGCCTCGAAGCTGAACCGCGACATCTCCCTGCAGATGCTCGGCGATTATCTCCGCACGACTTACGACATCATCGTACTCGCTCTCCAGACCGACATGACCCGCGTGGCCACATTCGTCACCGGTGCGGAAGGCCAAGGTCCCGCCGTGCCGGAGATCGGTATCCGGCAGGATCGCCATTCCCTCTCACATCACAACGGTCATCCAGACCGCATGCGTGAACTGGCCGAGAGCGACTCATTCAATATCACGCAATTCGCATACTTTCTCGAGCGACTGCACTCCACGCCCGATGGCGACGGCACCCTGCTCGATACCACCATGGCGCTTTACGGCAGCGGCATGGCTTACGGCCACAGTCATGGCAATGCGAGTCTGCCCATCATTCTTGCCGGCGGCACAAAGCTTGGTTTCAAGCACGGCAGACATCTCGATTTCAACGCCGCGTCCAAGGACTTCAAGGGATACGACGGGCACACCGGCATCCATCACAAACCCGTGGATGAAAAAGCGCGGCTCAGCAATCTGCTGCTCACCATGGCGAAGAAGATGGATGTAAAGACCGAGCAATTCGGCGACAGCCTTGCGCCGCTCACGGAGGTGCTGGCGTGATGGCACGATTTGCTCCGGGCCTGATCGCCGGATATCTCCTCGCTCTGGTCGCGCTTCCGCTCCACGCCGAATCGCCGACACAGCAAGTGCCGAAACCGGGGGAGTTTCCGCCGGAAGGAGCAGGAAAACTCCTCGGTGGTGAGTTAGTCTTCGTGGATCACGTCAACCGCCGCGGCGCGCTGCGGCTCGAGGGGGATGGCTCGGAGGGATCTTATCATGATGCCCCATCGCATCACTTTGCGATGCTGCCATACGGCATGATCTGGCTTCACGGAGCTCCGGCCGAGTTGCGCGATCTGCCGATTGGCACGCACCTGAACGGGCGTTTCCTGCTCCCGCCCGACAGCGACACCAGCGTTCCGCCACCGCCAAAAGGCCGCGAAAGGCACACGCAAAAAGAAACTCACGCCCTGCTGCTGGAAGACGATTTTACGTTCCATCAGCGGCAGGGAAACGCGTGGAAGATTCAGGCGGTGGATGTTGCAAAGGGACGCCTCACCGCTGCGCTCACTCCGAAAGCCGGCGCTCCTGCGAAAGATACTGTCTTCACGCTCGATCGCTCCACCCGGGTATGGAAAGGACGCGCCGCAGGCGAACTCGAAGACCTCACGGCCGGGCAGATGGTACAATGCAATTTCACGTGGGCTCCGGATTGGCAGAACGGCCAGATGCACGTTACCGACGTGTGGCTCGATGAGGAGAGTCGGGCAGTCGCCACGGAGCGGCAGCGGCAGATCCATATCCGCCATCAGCTTCACCGCTGGCTCCCGGGCTGGGTAGACCATGTGGAGCATCAGCCCGACGGTAAAGGTATTGTAACCGTCACGCTCTTCGGCGGAATGGATCCGTCACTCTACGAAAAGGCACGAGGACAGGCGAAATCGGGCGGTGCGGCACTGGCTCCAGGAGAATGGACACTCCGGACGTGGTGGCAGAACCACGACTCCAAGTACGGTCCGATCGTCGGTCTTAAAGAGGATGCAAACCCGCCACCGGGCAGCAGCGGCATGCAGTTCCGAGTAAAGATCAACGAACTCCTCGAAGGTTATCGTCCCGGCAGGATCATCCGCTTCCGGCCGAATGGTTTTCCGAATGTAAAGCTTCCGCCGGAGGAACGGATCAAGTCGATAGATGACCGGGACCTTAGTTTGGGGAGGTAGATCGTTTGCTCCAGACAGAGCAAAGCGCTCGGCGCCGTAGCGCAGTCATCTTGACTGCGGGTGACCGGAGCATCCCTGCTCCGAGTCCTGCGCGCTACACGGGCGGCTCACAAGCTACCCTGCGTCTCTTTTCCAGATACTCCATAGCTGCCTCAGTGGTAAGCCTCCGACCAGGATGGTCGGGGCACCCGCAGACAGGGATGTCTGCGCTACGGCGTACGCCCCGCTCGCTCGCACTTCAGAGCTGCAGATCCGGAAAGCTTTCCGCGCGAAAAACAAATCCCGGTGACAAGGCACAAACGCCATTGCCACCGGGATCAAAAGTGGAACTCCGCACAGTGCTCCACTGAGTACTGAGTACTCTGCCTTACTGCGCCGCCTCCTCCTTGATCAGCCCCTTGCTCAGGAGCTTCTGGAGCTTCGGACGGATCACCACCTGGCAGTACGGGTTTTTGTCGCCGTTCTCGTTGTAGTAGTTCTGGTGGTAATCCTCAGCCACATAGAACTTTGTGAGCGGGACGATTTCGGTGACGATTGGGTCCTTGAAATCCTTCTGCGCCGCGGCCTTGCTCTTCTCTGCGGCTTCCTTCTGGGCTTCATTCTCGTAGAAAACGACCGAGCGGTACTGGGTACCGACGTCGTGTCCCTGACGATTCAGCGTGGTCGGATCGTGAGCGGCCCAGAAAACTTCCATCAGCTTCTCAAAGGAGACCTGTGAGGGATCAAACTGCAACTGCACCACTTCGGCGTGGCCTGTTTCACCCGAGCAAACTGCTTTGTACGTCGGATTTTCAACATGCCCACCGGCGTATCCCGACACCACCTTTTCCACCCCTTTAAGTCGCTGAAATACGGCCTCGATACACCAGAAACATCCGCCTCCGAAAGTAATCTTCTCGGTTTTCGCAGCGGGTTTATCAGTCGGAGATGCGGCAGATTCGTTCATGGGTTTCTTTTCAGCGGCGGTAACAACTGTGGCAAGGGTGGCCAGAGAGAGCAGGAAAAGAAGGGACGTTTTCACAAGGTGTGGTTGGGATAAATTTAAGACGGCAGGAAACGCGAGGCGTTCAAAATGCCGGGGTGGAGAATGAATTGACTTCGAACCAGGCGAGTTTTTCAGGCAATGGCCCGGCTGCAAACTCGAAGTGCACCGGCCGTTTGACTCCTACTCGGAGCGGATACTCGCCGCCAATGTTTCCTCGACTCGCTTCCTCTCAGGAATCGACAGGCTGCTACCCCGCTCCTGAACAGAAAGTGCTCCGGCCATCGAGGCCAATCGCAGGATGGCATCGTGCTCCCAACCCTGAAGAAGCCCATATGCAAATGCGCCGTGGAAGATGTCCCCCGCCCCGGTTGTATCCACCGGGGTAGCCGGAGAGGCAGGAAGATGTGCCCACTCGTCCGGCGCTCCGTGAATAAGACCTCGTTCCCCCAATGTAATGACAACAGGGCGACCATTGAGAGCATGCAGCGCGGCGATCGCACTGCGCCATAGGTCCGGTGTATTGAGAGACGGTAGCTCGCCTATTTGGCAGGCAAAGCGTTCGGAGGCGACGAGATGATCCACTCGCTCGGCGAGCACCTTCGTACCTTCGCGCAGAGAACCGGCATCGACAACGGTGATAGCATCTGGAAAGCGCTCCATTGCTTCCAGTGAGGCTTCCAACTCGTGTCCGTCGAAAAGCAGCAGACGCGGTGGAGTGCTGCATTCCATTCCGATCAAATTCGCTCTCGGCCGGTCGCTCGCAGGAACGCTGCGATTGATGATGGTACGGCTGCCGGTTCCTTCGTTGACGAGAACCACCGAGACAGGAGTTGGTGAGGTGTCACTCAAAAGTATGCCAGAGACATCCACGCCTGCGCTCATGAGAGAGCGACGAATCCTCTCCCCTGCTGAATCCTGTCCCACAACTCCGGAGAACCCCGTACGCACTCCCCATCGCGCCAACAGGCACGCAGCATTTGCAGCCGGACCGCCGCTACACTCGACCAGCGTGCGGACCTCGCACTTACTGTTCTCCACCGGAAACTCCGGCACCCAGACACTCACATCCCATGCGGCGTGTCCGATGCAGAGAGCTTCGATCATGAGAGAAAGAGGGCAGGTTCAGGACATAGGTAACACATAACGCAGTTGCCCCGCTACATGGTGCGCGCCTTGGAGTGCGGTGTCACGTCGTGGGCGCAGGCGGGACGTGCCACCGCCTTCGGATTGGGGGCGAAGGTGGAGGGCCGGCAGGTTGACCGATCCTCCTCTCATGCCAAGGCTCCGCACCGCCCCAACGCCTTCGCCCAGCCACAAAGTATGAGGCGGCACGTCCCTCGGGATGCGTCATA
>CBINJX010000201.1:0-7696 GCA_966251085.1 uncultured Verrucomicrobiales bacterium | reverse complement strand
GATGGCTATGCCTTCATCGGCAGGGCGGGGCGCGCGGTGACCAGTCGCGATGACCGGACGGGAGTATGGGTCAATGCGGGCGGTGTACTCCGCGCAGTTGCGCTTCAGGATAGTTTGGCGCCCGGAACGCTGGGCAGCCGATTTGCGCGGTTTTCCTCGTTGGTAATGCCTGGTCCCTCAACGGCTTTCTTCACTGCCCGGCTAAAGAACAAAAGAGTAGGGGAAAGGGGGCTTTGGGTCTGGAATGAAGAACGCGGAGTGGATCAGGTCCTTCAAGTCGGTGAAATCGTCAACCTTGGCTCCGGAACTCGACGTGTGAGGTCGTTCGAGGTGCTTTCGCCGACCGTTGGCTCGGGCGGACATGGGCGTTACGACAGCAGCACCATGGCTCTGGATGCCGTGATCAAGTACTCAGACAAGGAGATGTCGTTGGTAACGATCGGTAGCGACGGAATCATTTCTGCGATCCGGACGACGGGTGAGGCTGATGAGCAAGGACGGATCGCCTTGAAGTTTGGCATCCCATCCAGCCCAGGCAATGGACGACTACCAGCTGCACTCGTGACCTTCCGGGAAACGGCTCCGAAATCGACTTCATTTGAAACGGTATTCGACTTCGAAACAAACCTGATCGTCGCGCGGGAGAGCCAGGAGGTTCCGGGGAGAGCTGGCGCGAGATTCAAGACGTTCAAGGATCCAGTCGCAGGTTTCGGCATGGGCGGTACGCCTGTGATCGCTTTTGCCGCGAATCTTTCTGGCGAAAAGCCCGGTCGTAACACCGGAGTGTGGTCCAGCGCTGGTGGCCAATTGCAGGCGGTGGCGCTGGAGGGTGATGATGCTCCAGGTACTCCCAACGCGAAATTCGCATCCTTCGAATCGCTCTCGATTGTCGAAGGGCGCGGTCCGATTTTCACCGCGGAACTCAAGCCTCGGGCGGGCGTTGTCGGTCGGCGCACCGATCGTGGCTGCTGGGCGGTTGCGAGTGATGGCAGCCTTCAGTTGCTGATACGAGAAGGTCAGTTCATCAAGGGGCGAACCATTCGCAAGTTCAACATCCTCGATACGGTGCACGGGTCCGAAGCCCAGCGGCGTGCCTGGACTACAAATGATCCGACGCCCACGGTTATCTACCGCGCATACTTCGAGGATGGCAGTCAGGGAATCCTGGCCGTCTCCATCCCGTAGCGGACATAAGCATTAACCTAGCATTTGGAGGCGGTAGCAGTGATTTCGTGGTTCTACCGGAATCAACCCTTTGTCCCGAACGCCGCTTTTGCACTTCGTCTCACAGCTCCGCAGGAGCGCTGTAACTCAGCCCGGCCCGGCACGGCTGGGGATCAGAAAGAAAACGGTCGCGGTCTTCTCTGAAAGTGAATAGTTGAGAGTATCGAGTCGAGAGCCGCGCACTGGCGGATCAAAACGGTTGAGTGTGGCTGAGTTGGGCTGTTTACAGACTTCTGAGCACTGAGTACTGAGTACTTTCTTCCCGCCTTCACACGCCCCGCTCGTTTGGTGCTCCCAAGGAAGTCGTCTTACCGGAGCGCCTTCTCCTCCTCTTTTCTGCGCTCGCGCGGTGGCTCCGCCGCCGTGTGCCGCATCTTCGGGGCTCTGCCCCGCGTTCGGAGGATTGGCCGCACAAGTCCAGCGGTGGTATCGAGCGGCAGATCCCGGCTGTGCCAAACGAGGGGCGGAGCCCCTGAGAAGCGGCACACGAGGGCAGAGCCCTCGCGCGAGCGGAAAAAGAGGAGGAGAAGGCGCTCCGGTAGCATGACTTCCTTGGGAGACCTCGTCCTCTTGTTGTCTCCCACCCAGCCCTTGGCCGGGCTGGGCTGAGGTATTGCCGGTCCTTCGGACCTGAAAGACAGTTCGCTGGCTCTGGCCAGCACTTTTCTGTGCACCTCGAGGGGGGCGCTTTCGCCTCTGCAGATAAAGGGCGTTGCCCAATGCCGATGTCTGAAAAGCGGTGTTCGAGTTTATTTGTGTTCATCAGGGCAAATGCTGGCCGGACGTTCGGTCCGGGGCAGATCGTGCTTTCAGCGCGAGAAGCTGAAGGCGTGTCCCACCCGTAGCAACCGGAGCGGGTGAGTGTGGCGATGCTGGGGCTGTGTACTGTCTGCCATTTTTAGGATGATCCAAGGGCGGGCGCGGTAGGGCGCCTGTTGTGGATCTCACCTGACACCGCCAATTTGGGAGGGGAGGATGGGGCCTTCGGTGTCAGGCGGTGAACGAATTTTGAACCTACGTTCGCTTGCACGCCCCTTGTCGCCCAATGGATCGCACCTACTCCCCAATGATCTTCACGAGCAGCCGCTTGCGCCGCTTGCCGTCGAATTCATAGTAGAAGATGTGCTCCCAAGGGCCGAGGTGAAGTTTGCCATCGGTGATCGCCACCACGACCTCTCGGCCCATCACCTGCCGCTTCAGGTGGGCGTCGGCGTTATCCTCACCGCCATTGTGCCGATACTGGCTGTGAGGCTTTTCAGGGGCAAGCTTCTCCAGCCACACTTCATAGTCATGGTGCAGGCCGGGCTCGTTGTCGTTGATGAACACCGAGGCGGTTATGTGCATCGCCGAGCAGAGGGCAAAACCGTGCTGCACACCACTCTCGGCAACCAGGCTTTCGACATTTTGATGAATAGACACGATAGCCCGCCGTTCACGGGTCTCCATCCAGATCTCTTTCGTCAGGTGTTTCACTATCCCGAGCGTAGAACTTCACTGGTCGATTATCCAGTTGGATGGCTCCGAGAACAAAAATCGACAAAGCGGAAGCCGTTTCCTCTCTGGCAACAGCATCTCGCCATCACTCATTTCGCCAAGCTATCCGCCGAGGGTTTTCCGGAAACTAAGAAGAATTTTCACCGCTTGTCACAAAACGAAACCCTGCACCGTCAGCATCGATGTATGAACCAAAACATCGATTCTACTGCCCGCCTCGATCCTTGGAAAGCCGCGCCGGACGTTTACAAAGCGGCGCTCGCCCTCGAAACCACCGTCCGCAACTTTGGCATCGAGCCGAAACTTCTCGAGCTCATCAAACTCCGCGCCTCGCAGATCAACGGCTGCGCCCACTGCATGGACGTCCATTTCAACGACGCCGTCAAAGCCGGAGAATCGCTTCAACGCCTGAACCTTCTTCCTGTTTGGAGCGAAACACCCTATCTCTATACGGCCGCCGAGCGCGCCGTTCTACGCTGGACGGAGGCCCTCACCAACCTACCCGGCCACCACGTAACCGACGAAGATTTCGCGGAGATCAGCCTACATTTCAACGAAGCCGAACTCACCCGGATCACGCTCGCGATCGCCACCATCAACGCTTGGAACCGCTTCGGAACCGCCTTCCGCACACCCGTCAGTGCCATCTGAGCTACAACGTGGTTAAGGCGTCTCGCCGCAATACCACCTCTCGTATTTCCATCCATGTCCTCCGCTCACGAGCACCGCCCGCTTCTTTTCGGCATCGCCTATCGTATGCTTGGCCGCGTTACCGAAGCGGAGGACATGGTTCAGGAGACCTATCTCCGCTTTCACAAACACCCCGAGGGTAGCGTCCATCTCCCGAAAGCCTGGCTCACTAAAACCATCACCCGCCTCTGCATCGACCAACTTCGCTCCGCCCGCCGCCAACGCGAGGAATACGTTGGCACATGGCTCCCGGAGCCGATCGTGGGCGAAAACTCGCCCGAAGACCTCGCCGATACCCTCGGCATGGCCTTCATGCTAATGCTCGAAAAACTTTCACCCGTTGACCGCGCCGTCTTCCTCCTCCGCGAAGCCTTCGGTCACGACTATCCTGCCATTTCCGAAATCACCGGAAAATCCGAACCCGCCTGTCGCCAGGTCGTCTCCCGAGCCAAGGAAAAACTCGGTCACCGACCCGCCACACCACCCACCGCGACTCAGGAAGCCGAGCGCCTCGTGAAAGAATTCCTTTCCGCCGCCCAATCCGGTGAGCTTTCCGAACTTCTCGCCCTCCTCACCGATGACGCCGTACTTTATAGCGACGGCGGCGGAAAAGTCCGCGCCGCCCTGCTCCCGATTTACGGACCTGACAAGATCAGCCGCATGTTCATCGGCCTCCGTCGCTTGCGCTCCGAAGACATCCCGCCTCCACGCTTCGTCGTCATCAACGGCAGTCCCGGCGTCGTCATGCACCATGCCGACGACAGCCTCAGCGTCATGACTTTCGCCTTTGAAGGAAACCGCGTGAAAGCCGTCTATATCGTCCGTAACCCGGACAAACTCGCGGGGATCCGGCTCTGAATCGGCCGATAGCCCGCCTCCGCCGGGAGTCCAACATGATCGTCATCTTGACGTATCCGTCCGTCATTTACCAGGTGAGGTGATGCTCACGGGCGGCTCCGAGGTCATCGTCGACAACCCGACGCTTTTCCCGGAAATTCAGGTCATCCAGGAAATCCGCGAGCCGGTTGTCAACGTCTACGTCATGGTCCCCGGCGGATCCATCGACGACATGATGCAGCTCATTCTCGAATAACCCGCCAAACACAACCCGTTCCCGACAGCAACGGGGACACTAGCCACACCCGGAAAACGCGACGTATTGACAAGGCAGAGCCCCTCGAGGATGCCGCTCTCGCGAAGGCATTGCTCGACTTCGTCGGTGATGTTTACGAGTGCCCTGCGGCGGGGATTTCGAACCAGAGTTCTTTATGGTACGATTTCATTGCCCGCTGTTACCGCGAGAGGCTTGACGGGGCCAAATCGGAAATGGAGGAGGTTTGCCACAAAAGTGTGAAAGAGACACAAGAGGCAAAAGTGGGAGTGGCTGAAAACGTGTGAGCCGGGATTCGCGCGGTTTTGCTGCCTCTTCTTTTGTGCTTTCTGCGCGTCTTTGTGGCCGGTATTTGTTTTTTCTCCCCCCTATGCTTTGTTGTCCCCCAAGAACGACCGGCATGAAGTGTCTCCTCCCGTTGCTTTTGTGCCTCGTGTGCTGCACGGCAAACGCTCTCCCTCTGTTGATTGAACGCGATGGACATTGGCTGGTTCTCCGCAATGATCAATTGCCCGGTGGAGAGATTCGGATCAACTACCTCGAGGCGTACTGCCGGCCGGGATCGACGGATGCCGACTGGGTGAACCACACGGTTATCCCGCATCGCTCGGAGTTGGTGGAAGCTCCGGCGGATCGCAAAACAATCCGTCTCCGCGACACTCTGGCAGATGGCGTGACGGTGGAGCACATGATCACGGCACGCGAGGGGGAGGTCGCTTTTCAGGTCACTGCACATAATCCAACCGAACGCGCGAGTGAGGTCCATTGGGCGCAGCCGTGTGTCAGGTTGAGCCGGTTCACCGGCTTTGATGAGAAGAGCGCCTCGAATGCCACCGATTATCTCCGGAAGTGTTTTGTCTTCGTGGACGGGAAGCTCACGCGGATGCCATTCGAGCCATGGGCGACGCAGGCGCGTTATGTGCCGGGACAGGTATGGTGTCCGGCGCACGTTCCGCGCACGGATGTGAACCCGAGGCCGCTCAGTTCCGTGGTGCCGAGCAACGGACTGATCGGCTGCTTCAGCGCCGATGAGAAGCTGATCTTCGCGACGGCTTGGGAGCCGTATCAGGAACTCTTTCAGGGCGTTGCCCGTTGTCTTCACTCGGATCTACGGATCGGCGGACTGAAACCTGGGGAGACGAAGACGATCCGCGGAAAAATTTACGTGATGGAGAATGACCCTGCGGCATTGCGCGCCCGGTATGAGAAGGATTTCCCGGAGCATGTGGGGAAAGTGGCGAGTGCCGAGTGAAAGTGCCAAGTGGTTCCCAAGGTGCAGCGCTCTCACTGATTACTGACTTATTGATTACTCCAAGACACCCGTCCCTCATGAAATTCCTCCCACTCGTTGCGTTCGCGCTCGGACTGGCGTGCACTCTGCATGCCGAAGAGCGGCCGAACATCCTTTTCATCATGACCGACGATCACGCTGCTCACGCAATGTCGTGCTATGGAAGTGTGGTCAACCAGACACCCAACCTCGACCGGATTGCAAAGGACGGCATCCGCTTCGATCGAGCGTTTGTTACTAACTCGATCTGCACACCCAGCCGCGCGACGATCCTGACGGGAAAATATTCGCACCTGAACGGGACGCCTGTTTTCAATACCTTTGATGGCTCGCAGCCGACCGTTGCCAAGATGCTGCAATCGGCAGGTTACCACACAGGAATGGTGGGGAAATGGCATCTCGGGAGTGAGCCGACGGGGTTCAATCACTGGATCGTACTGCCGGGACAGGGGATCTATAACAACCCGGTTTTCCTGACATCCGAGGGGCGGAAAACGATCCCGGGCTATGCGACCGACGTAATCACGGATCTGGGCATCGAGTTCCTCCAGAACCGTCCAAAAGATAAGCCGTTCTTCCTGATGCTGCATCACAAGGCGCCGCATCGTGAGTGGATGCCGGATCCGAAGAATCGCGCGAAGTTTGCGAATCTCACCATTCCCGAGCCGGCGAGTCTCCGGGATGACTACTCCACGCGTCCCGGGGCGCTACCGGAAAATCGGCAAACCATTGCACGCGATCTCACACGCAGGGATCTGAAGCTCGAACCGCCGGCCGACTTGAAGGGGCCGGCCCGCCAGAAGTGGCTCGGGGCAGTACCCACCGACGTGGAAATCGAGGTGAATGGCGAGAAGAAAACTCTTACGGGTGATGAGCTGCTCCGCTGGAAGTATCAGCGCTACATGCAGGATTACCTCGCGTGCGTGCAGGGGGTGGATGACAACATCGGCCGTCTGCTCGATTGGATGGATCAGAACGGGGTCGGGAAGAACACCGTGATCTTCTATACATCCGACAACGGTTTCTTCCTTGGCGACAATGGGATGTACGACAAGCGGTTCATGTACGAGCCGTCGCTGCGGGTCCCGTTGGTGGCACGCTGGCCGGGAGTGACGAAGGCGGGTTCAACCACCGATCTCTTTGCGCTGAACAACGACTTCGCGCCGACCTTCCTCGAGATCGCCGGGCAGCCCGTGCCCGAGGATATGCAGGGACGCAGCCTCGTCCCGATTCTCCGCGGCGAAAAGCCGTCCAACTGGCGGACGACCATGTACTACCGGTACTACCACGATCCGGGTCACCACAATACACGTCAACACTATGGAGTGCGGACTGCGACTCACAAACTGATTCATTACTGGACCAAGGATCAGTGGGAGTGCTTCGACCTTGTGAACGATCCACAGGAGCTGCGCAACATCTACAACGATCCTGCCGCGCAGGAGACCGTGGCGAAGCTGAAGGAGGAGCTGTTCCGATTGAAAAAAGAGTTCAAAGATGACGACCAGTATTCCCGTCAACACCCGAAAGGTGGCGTGGACGGTCAGGACTTTGCCAAGCCGCCAAAGGGTTGAGGGTTGAGAGCAACCAACGAAGCTGGGCGCGTGAAAGCGTGGAGAAAGTCCAGGACGCCGGGGACGGTGTCGCTCCGGAGGGCGGTCGTCCTCGACCGCCCAAACCTTCCGATCCGCCGATGCACGGCTCTCAACTCTCAACCCTCAACTATCTACTTTCCTGCACCGGCTGATCCGAAGGGCTACGATTTACAGAGTAAGAGCTGCTTGTTGTACTCCGCTTCACGGGGCGTTTTTTGGAGTGCGGTGGCGAGTTCCGCGAGGCACCGCTTTGGTGGGAGTGCGATGTGCCACGCAGAAAGTGTTCGGATC
>CBINJX010000200.1:0-7701 GCA_966251085.1 uncultured Verrucomicrobiales bacterium | reverse complement strand
CGACAGGCGCCTTGCGTGGATCTTTGATGTTCAGCTTTACGAAGCCGTATCTCTTACAGAGTTCTTCCCCAGCCTGTCTTGCCCAGGCGGAGGTGGGGCGGGAGCTCACGACCCCTGCGGCAAGCAGCGCATTCTTCACGTATCGCCAGCAATACCACGTCTGCTTTTCCTCAGCTCGTGCCTGCGCAATCTGGGCTGCGCGGATCATCCGTGCGTCATAGCTGATCCCGGCCGACTTGGGGCCGAACCAGCGGCGCTCTTCCTTGGTCAATGGACGGGTGCGCTTTGGGTCCAGGAGCGACTCGTCTTTCGTTTCCCCAAGGGCAGCGAATTGCGCTGCCACGAGGGAAATCGCGAACAGGGCAGAAATGAAGCGGGAGGGGCGCAGCATGGGAGAAATAAATGTGCGGATGGTAAGCAACTCACGCCTCTCGTCAAACGGGGTGTTCCCCGATGCGCACCTCGGGTGTAAATTCAGGGGTTGTGAAAAGGGCAAAAGTTCTCACGTTGAAAGTTTGACGCTCCAGAGCCGGCCCGCTATTCCAGCGCTTCTTTTCCCCAGACGAAGAGAACCAACCAAAACCGCACACCGCTACACTTCATGATCAAAATCGGTATCAACGGCTTCGGGCGCATCGGCCGCCTCGTATTCCGCGCCATTTGTGACCAGGGACTCCTCGGCAAGGAAATCGATGTCGTTGCCGTCAACGATCTCGTGCCTGCCGACAATCTCGCTTATCTCGTCAAGTACGACTCCACACAGGGCCGTTACCCGGGTGAGGTGAAGAGCGCAAAGTCCAGCGACAGCGTTGCAGAGGACGATCTGCTCATCGTCGATGGTCACACCATCAAGTGCCTTGCAGTAAAGGAGGGTCCTGCTGCGTTGCCTTGGAAAGACCTCGGCGTGGATATCGTGATCGAATCCACCGGTCTCTTCACGGAAGGTGAAAAGGCCCAGGGGCACATCAAGGCTGGCGCCAAGAAGGTGATCATCTCCGCTCCTGGTAAGAATGACGACATCACCATCGTCATGGGCGTGAACCATGAGAAGTACGACGCCTCGAAGCACAATATCATTTCCAATGCGAGCTGCACGACGAACTGCTTGGCTCCGATCGTTCATGTTCTCCTGAAGGAAGGCTTCGGCGTGAAGGAAGGTCTGATGACCACCGTTCACTCCTACACCGCCACCCAGAAGACTGTGGACGGCCCGAGCAAGAAGGATTGGAAGGGTGGTCGCTCTGCGGCGATCAACATCATCCCGTCCTCCACCGGTGCTGCCAAGGCGGTCGGGCTGGCGATTCCGGAAGTGAAGGGCAAGCTGACTGGTATGTCCTTCCGTGTTCCGACGCCGACGGTTTCCGTCGTGGACCTCACGGTGAAAACCGAGAAGGAGACCTCCTACGAGGAAATCTGCGCTGCGATGAAGCGCGCAAGTGAGACCTATCTCAAGGGCATCCTGGCCTACACGGCCGACGAGGTTGTCTCCTCGGACTTCATCCATGACCAGCACTCCTCGATCTTCGACGCCGGTTCCGGCATCGGCCTGAGCAAGGACTTCTTCAAGCTCGTCAGCTGGTATGACAACGAGTGGGGCTACAGCAACCGCTGCGTCGACCTCGTTCGCTACATTGCGACCAAGGGTCTGTAAGTCGCTGACTCACGCATAAGCGTTTCTTCAAACCCGCTATCGGAGTGATCCGGTGGCGGGTTTTTTTATCTATAGCCGTTCCGAATGAGGTGCCCTCGTAATCTAAATCTTAATCGTAATCTCCTTCGGCCGAAGGATTAAGATTACGATTGCGAGTAAGATTACGAGTGTGGGAATGAGACTCGCTACAGCTCAACACTCTCCCCAATCCCCGGCAAATACAGCGTGCGTCCCTTCAGCCGGAACGCTTCCTGTGCCGCCGCCCGGTCTAATGCGATAATCGGCCACGTGTCGTAATGAACTCCGAGCACATGCTCGCACTTTACAAGCTCCGCTGCATGTAGTGCGTCCTCGTAGCCCATCGTGTAGTTGTCGCCGATACAGAGCACGGCGAAACGGAGATTGGGGAACGCGGAGCCGATGAGCTGCATGTCCATTGTAAGGGCGGTGTCGCCGGAGTAATAGAATCCGCCATCGATGGTATCGACCACGAACCCGCCCGGCGCCCCGCCTGGTGAGCCATCGGGCATCGTGGAGGAGTGAATGGCACTGACAAATTTCACCATGCCGAAGTCGAACCGGTGCGCGCCGCCGTGATTCATGGAGTGAACCTGATCATCGGGCACGCCTGCCTCGTGCAGCCACTGCGTGACCTCGAATCCGCCGATCACGATGGCACCGGTCCTCTGTGCAATGGCGACCACATCGTCGCAGTGATCGAAGTGGCCGTGCGAAACCAGAATGTAGTCGGCCGGGATCTTTTTGATATCGATACCCGCATCCTGCGCCAGATCGTTCTTCGTCACAAAAGGGTCAAACAGCAGATTTTTCCCACCTGCCTGAACTCCAAAGCAGGAATGTCCGTAGTATGTAACTTTCATTGCGAGGCGGAATCGTAGGAGAACGATTGGCAGGGTGGAAGGCGGGGAATGACGAATGCATGCGCCCCTTCGGGATTGGGTCTTCGAGCTTCTTTCGTTATTGGTCATTCGAACTTCGTCATTCCCCGATCGTATTTTCAACTAGCCCGAAGCCCTCCTTTGATCTCAATTACCCGGCTCATTCCATGACCGAGCCAGCCATCACACCCGAACTCATTTCCAAGCACGGCATCACGCCGGATGAATACGAGCGGATCAAGGAGATCCTCGGGCGTGAGCCAAACTTCACCGAACTCGGCATCTTCTCGGTGATGTGGAGCGAGCACTGCTCGTACAAGAATACCCGCAAGGAACTCCGCAAATTTCCGACCGACGGTCCCGGTGTACTGGTGAAAGCAGGTGAGGAGAATGCGGGTGTCATCGATATCGGTGACGGTTGGGCGATCGCTTTCAAGATGGAGAGCCACAATCACCCGAGCGCGATTGAGCCGTTCCAGGGCGCGGCGACTGGAGTGGGTGGGATCATTCGTGACATTTTCACGATGGGTGCCCGGCCGGTTTTCTCCCTGAACTCGCTGCGGTTTGGCCCGATCCATGGTGATTCCGAGCAGGTTAATACCAACCGCCGTCTCTTCGCGGGTGTGGTCGCGGGTATTGCACATTACGGCAACTGTATCGGAATCCCGACCATCGGCGGTGAGGTCTATTTCGACGAGAGCTACAACGGCAATCCGTTGGTGAATGTATTCAACCTCGGCGTGCTTCGTCATGAGCAGATCGCTCGTGGCGCTGCCAAGGGGGTGGGCAATCCGGTTTTCTATGTCGGCGCTGAAACTGGCCGCGACGGACTCGCCGGTGCCGCGTTTGCATCACGCGATCTGACCGAGGAATCGAAGCAGGACCGCCCTGCCGTGCAGGTGGGTGATCCATTCCGCGAGAAGCTTCTCCTCGAAGCCTGTCTTGAGTTGCTGGCTACGGATGCGGTCGCCGGTATCCAGGACATGGGGGCTGCCGGTCTGACTTGCTCCACCTGTGAAACCGCCAGCCGCGGTGGCACTGGCGTGGAAATCGATTTGGCGCTGGTTCCGAAGCGTGAGACGGGAATGACACCTTACGAGATCATGCTCTCCGAATCTCAGGAGCGAATGCTGATCATCGTGAAGAAGGGACAGGAGCACGTGGTGCGGGAAATTTTCGAGAAGTGGGATTTGCCGTATGCCCAGGTGGGTGAGGTGAAGGAGGATGGTATGATGCGGGTGCGAAACAATGGTGAAACGGTGGCGGAGATCACCGCGAGCAAGCTGGCCGATGACGCGCCGATCTACTCCCGCGATGCAAAACCGAAACCGACTCCCGAGGCTCTCAATCTGAGCAGCGTTCCGGAAGTGGACAATCGCGACGCACTTCTCCGCCTCCTCGCGCACCCGAGCATTGCTTCCAAGAACTGGGTGTATCGCCAGTACGATCACATGGTCCGCGCTGGCACCATGGTGCTCCCGGGCAGTGATGCCGCGGTGTTCCTCATCCGTGAGGCGAACAAGATCGTGGCGGCGACGTCGGATTGTAACGGCCTCTATTGTGCGCTCGATCCGCGTGAAGGCGCCCGTATCGCCATTGCCGAGGCAGCACGCAATCTTACCTGTTCGGGCGCGCATCCGCTGGCAGTCACGGATAACCTCAACTTCGGCAATCCTCACAAGCCCGAGAACTTCTGGCAGCTGCGCGAGTGCGTGGAAGGCCTGGCGGAAGGATGCCGTGAGTTCCAGACGCCTGTGACCGGCGGAAACGTTTCGCTCTATAACGAGAATCCAAATGGTGCGATCGATCCGACGCCGACGGTCGGTATGGTCGGTCTGATCGAGGACGCAAAGCATGTCACAACCTCCTTCTTCAAGTCCGCCGGAGACGTGATCATTCTCGTGGGTGATCTTGGTGACGACCTGGGAGCTTCCCATTACCTGTCGGTGGTCCATGGCCGTCGTGCCGGACGCGTGCCGCGGCTCGACTTTGCTCGTGAGAAGGCGATGCAGGATGCCGTTCGCGCACTGATCAAGGCGGGCCTGGTGAAGAGCGCCCACGACTGCTCGGAGGGAGGTCTTGCCGTTGCGGTTGCGGAGTCGTGCATTGCAAATCCGACTAAGCTGATCGGCGCAGAAGTGGATCTCTCCGGAATTTCCGCTGGCCTCCGTTCGGACGTGGCTCTCTTCAATGAGGCTCAGTCGCGTGTGGTAATTTCCACCACGGCGAATAATGCCGCGGCTGTCCTGGCTCTTCTTGAGTGGCGCAATATTCCGGCGCGCCGCATCGGCACCGTGGGTGGAACCGATCTCAAGATCACCGGCGCGGGTGCTGAAGTGCGTTGCCCGGTTTCCCAGCTCCACGACGTCTGGTATCATTCCATCGAGCGAGCAATGGCTGGCGAGGAGCACGTGCTTGTCGCTGCGGCGGAATAAATTCGTTCGAGATTAGCTCTTTAACTTAAAAGACAGTCACACGGGCGGTCGTAGTCTCGATCGTCCGTGTCAATATCTCTGCGCTTGCGAGGGTTCCCGTGAGATTCCGCGTGTTCCTTGCGCGGCATTCTCCGGGAGTCAATGGGGTTCATGTGTGACCACTTGATTCCTCGCGCATGGAGGTTACTGTCTCGGTTCTCTTTTTCCCGCGTGAAGCACCACAAACCGACTCACGAATGCGGCGTATTTGCCGTCTTCGGCCACCCAAACGCTGCCGTTCTTACGTACTACGGTCTCTTTGCCCTCCAGCATCGCGGGCAGGAGAGCGCCGGTATCGTCACGGCCACGGGCCCAAACACGCCGTTCATCCGGCATGTGGACATGGGGCTCGTGTCGCAGGTCTTTTCTCCCGATGACCTCGAGCGCCTGAAGGGAACTCGTGCAGTAGGGCACGTGCGTTACTCGACCACAGGCTCGAGCAACGTGACGAATGCTCAGCCCTTCATGGTGAATACTGCCCGTGGGCAGATTGCGATCGGCCACAATGGTAACCTGATCAATGCCGCTGAACTCCGCGAAGAACTGGAGCAGCGCGGGTCGATCTTTCAGACGACGGTTGATTCCGAAATCATCCTCCATCTGCTCGCTCAGCCGCCCGAGAATGGCGGTGGTGCGCTCGGTGCTCTCCGGCGTATCCAGGGGGCATTTTCTCTGGTGATGATGAGCGAGAAGGAGGTCATCGGCGTTCGTGATCCGTTTGGCTTCCGTCCACTCGCACTCGGCAAACTCGACGGTGCATACGTGCTCTCATCCGAGACCTGCGCGTTTGACCTGATCCATGCGGAGTTCATCCGCGAGATTGAGCCAGGTGAGGTGGTGATCATCGATGAAAACGGCATTCGGTCCGAGTGGCCATTCAAGCAGGAGCGCCGGGCATTCTGCGTTTTCGAGTACGTGTACTTCGCACGTCCTGACTCGATCATTTCCGACATCAATGTCGCCCGTGTGCGCACGGCGATGGGGCGCGAACTTGCCCGTTTGCACCCCGTCGAAGCGGATCTCGTCGTGCCGGTTCCCGACTCTGGAAACTATGCGGCACTCGGTTTCGCAGAGGAGCTGGGTATCCCGTACAACCACGCCTTTGTCCGCAATCACTATATCGGACGTACCTTCCTCCAGCCGACCCAGTTGATCCGTGACTTCAATGTCCGCGTGAAGCTGAACCTGATTAAGGAGGCGGTTGCCGGAAAACGGGTAGTAGTGGTGGATGATTCCATTGTGCGCGGAACCACCGCGCGCGCTCGTGTGGTGAATATGCGTGAGGCCGGAGCGAAGGAGGTGCATATGCGCATCTCGTGTCCGCCGCATCGGCATGCCTGCCATTACGGCATCGACTTCCCAGACCCGGAGAAGCTTCTCGCAAACCAGTGCACGCTGGATGAAATCCGCGATTATCTTGGAGCGGACTCGATCGGGTATCTCGATGTGCCGGGCATGGTCCGGGCCACGGGACAGGCGACGGACAGTTTCTGCATGGCCTGTTTCAATGGTGATTATCCGCTTCCGGTGGATCCCAATACGGACAAATTCATTATGGAGCGTCGCCGGAGCCGCGCGAATCTGCTCGCCGAAGGGGACGCGCATCCGGAATTGTTCGAACTCACGCGCTAACTGCCGTCACTTTCGCACGCAATGCCAGCACCCAAAAAGACCGCCCCTTCCAAAAAGAAAGCTTACGCCGCCGCCGGCGTGGACGTTGATCTAGGTAACACAGTCAAGAGCCGCATCCATGACCGCGTAAAGGTTACCCATGGACCGGAGGTTCTTGGAAAAATCGGTGGTTTCGGTGGCCTCTTCAAACCGAACTTCAAGGGGATGAAGGAGCCCGTGCTCGTTTCCAGCGTGGACGGCGTCGGCACGAAGCTGAAGTTAGCATTTGCGATGGATAAGCATGACACGATGGGCGCCGACTTGGTGAACCATTGTGTGAATGACATCGCGGTGATCGGTGCAAAGCCTCTGTTCTTCCTCGATTACATCGGCGCAGAGCGGCTCGAGCCGGCGGTATTCGAACAGTTGCTCAAGGGGTTCGCTAAAGCCTGCAAGGAAGCAGGCTGCGCCCTGATCGGTGGAGAAACGGCCCAGATGCCTGGTATGTACCAGCGAGGTGAATACGACCTCGCGGGAACGATTGTCGGTGTCGTCGATCGGAAGAAGATGATCGACGGTAGCAAGATCAAGCCGGGCGATGTGATCATTGGTCTCGCTTCCACCGGTCTGCATACCAACGGCTATTCGCTGGCCCGCAAGGTCCTGTTCGATCAGATGGGACTGGACCTGAAGGATAAACCCGCCGGCCTGAGCAAGACGATCGGTGAGGAACTGCTGAGGGTGCACAAGAATTACCAGCCTCTCCTCGCAAGCCTGCCGGAAGGTGTGGTCAAGGGCCTGGCCCATATTACTGGCGGCGGTCTGGTAGATAACCTGCCTCGTGTGCTTCCGAAAACCTGTGATGCCGTGATCTTCACCGGATCATGGAAAACTCCAGCGCTCTTCGAGATTATTCAAAAAGGTGGAAAGGTGGACCGCGAAGAGATGTATCAGGTATTCAATATGGGCATCGGTATGACCATCGTCGTCGCTGAGAAGGACGCCGCCGCCACGTTGAAGCAGACCAAGGGAACCATGATCGGCCGGATCGAAAAGGGGAGCGGAG
>CBINJX010000199.1:0-7735 GCA_966251085.1 uncultured Verrucomicrobiales bacterium | reverse complement strand
TGCCGCCCATCGTGACCGGGCTTTCCAAATCACTCTCAGCAGGCTTCTCCGGATCCTTGCCCAGCGGGAATACCCAGCGGTGGTAGAGGAAGAATTTCAGCCCAGCCAGGAAGAACTGGGTGGCGACGATATCGAGGTCCAGCTTGAAGCCGCCGAGGCTGAACGCCAGCCGGGCGTCGAACTGCTTCAGCAACGTGAGCGTGGCTGTGGAGAGGAGATACATGAGTGCCACCGCGCCGACGTACCGTGCCAACGCATCCCGTTTCCGACTGTCAGTGCGGAAGTTGATGAAATAATTCCAACAGAAGAAAAACGAAGTGCTGACCGCGAGGCTGCACGCGGCCTTGGCCCAAACCGGCAGCCCCGTATTTGCTTCCAGATAATTGAAAGGCGTCGAGATCAGCAGGTAGTTCACCCCGGACCCCGCCAGGAACCAGAAAACGCGCGACCGCAGCAGCTGCTTGCGGCGAGGTTGATCGGCTGTGGTGGGGTGCTTCATGCGCGTCCAATAAGCGAGGATTGGCAGCTTGCCAACTTTCTCTGTGGTTCCGGGAAATCGTGCGGACGAGCATAGGACTCATAGGTCCTATACGACGTATGGGTCCTATCAGTCCCATTCCCCTAAGCGCATGGCCTCCGCTCCCCAGTGACAACAAGGAAAAGTAAATGGAGTTTAAACCCTCGCGCGAGTTGCAGAATTTTATGCTACGGATAGCGCCCAATGAGTTCACCCTCCTCCGAACCCCGCCGGGTTGTTATCACCGCGATGGGAGTGATTAGCCCGATGGGGCTTGGCACACGTGAAACGCTCGAGGCATTGCAGGCAGGGCGCGACTGCGTCAGCCCTGTCACCGCATTCGACGTCAGCCGGTGCCGTGCGAAAACTGCCGGCCAGATCCGCAAGATCCCTGGCACCTGCGCAGTTCCTTCCAAGCAACTGTTGCATCCGGCCAGCTACATGATGATCTCGGCCACGCGGGAAGCGCTCAGCCAGGATGCCGGATTCCAGCCGGAGCTGATGGTGATCGGCACCACGAGTGGCGGCATGAGTTTCGGTCAGGACTTTTACCGTTCCCAAGTGGCCAAAGAGCGCTCGCATCAGCGCGCCAACTGGCTGGCAAATTATCTCCCGCAGAAATCAGTGCTCGATGCGCAGGCTGTATGCGGGTTTTCCGCTCCCTCGCAGATCATTGCGAATGCCTGCGCCTCCGGGACCAATGCCATTGGCCATGCCTTCGGCCTGATCCGTGCGGGGCGGCATCAGCGGATTCTTTGCGGCGGATACGATGCGATCTCCGAACTCGTGTACGTCGGCTTCGACTCCCTGCAGGCGTCCACAGCGGAAAAAATCCGGCCCTTCGACAAATCGCGGACCGGACTGGTGCTCGGGGAAGGCGCGGCGATTCTCGCGCTGGAGGAGTTGGAATCGGCACGGAGACGCAATGCTCCCATCCTCGCGGAAGTCACTGGTTACGGCATCTCCACCGATAACCATCACCTCACCCAGCCGCATCCCTCCGGCATAGGTCCACGCCTCGCCATGGAGCGCGCACTCGCCTCTGCCCGAAAGCTGCCGGAGAACGTGGACTATATCAACGCCCACGGCACCGCGACCACCTTCAACGATGCCACCGAAGGACTCGCCATCTCCCAGATCTTTGGTGACCGGACCCCTGTCAGCTCCACCAAGTCGATGATGGGCCATTCCCTCGGAGCGGCGGGAGCGATCGAGGCGGTTTTCAGCGTGCTCGCGATCCAGCACCAGTTTCTCCCTCCCAATATCAACTACCAGGAAGCCGATCCCGCATGGTCGGTGAATATCGTCGCCAATGAAGCACGCGAAGCCCGTGTGAGCTGCGTGGTTTCCAACTCGTTCGGTTTCGGCGGCACCAACGCCAGCATCGTTCTCGAAAAACTGTGAGCACTTCTCCCTCTCCCTCCCTTTCTCGCGCTCGCATCTCTGGTCTCGGCTGGGTCACGCCTCTCGGTGCGGATCTCGATACCGTGTGGCAGCGCCTCGTAAACGGCGATGTTGCCGAACCGAAGCCACTCGCAAATCCGGAATCTGGCCGCATCCACCATGCGGTTTCAGTACCGCCCAAGCTGGTGGAATCTCTCGGACGCAACCCGCGTCTGCGCCGCTCGAGCGCGATCAGTTACTTCGCTGTCAGCGCCGGTCTCGCCGCCCTTGCGAATGCCGGCCTGCAGATGACACCAGAACTCGCTGCCCGGACTTCTGTGGTCTTCGCCGTCAGCGATGGCGGCGTGGTGTACACGCGGAAGTTTTACGATCAGATCGTGAAACAGGGGGCCAATGCCGCAAGCCCGCTTCTGTTTCCCGAGACGGTTTATAATGCCCCCGCCAGCCACCTCGCTGCACAACTCGGGATCGACGGCGCCAGTTACACGCTCGTGGGTGATGCCTCGACTGCACTGTCGGCGCTCCATTTTGCCGAGCAACTGCTCGCACTGGGCGAAGCGGATCATGTGGTGGTCGTTGCCGCAGAGGAACTCGACTGGATCATCTGCGAGGCCTACGCCGACTGGCGTCTCTCCCGCACCGCGCTTTCGGAAGGCGCAGCAGCGGTCGTCCTTTCCCGCGAAGGCCGCTGGGATCTGTGCACACACGGCGGTATCCCGTTCCAGCGGCAGAAGGAGGCCGCGGGAGTCATGGATCGCGTCCTTCAGGATCTCGCTGCTGAGGCGCCGGTTGATCTGGTGGTGGGGCCACAGAACGGCACCTTCATCGACAATGCCGTCACCGCGGTGACCGAACGCCACTTCCCCACCTCACAGCCGCACCTCTGCCCGAAGCGTCAGCTCGGCGAAATGCTCGGGGCAGGGGGGCTGGTTCAAATCATCCTCGCCGCGCTCGCCGTGGAGAAGACCGATTGCGCGAAAGCCCTGGTGCCGGTGATCGGCTTCAATCATCAGGCCGACGCCGCGATCGTCTCCCGCGCTTGATCGGGTTCCAGGCGCTGCTTGCGGAAGCGACGCAGCAGTCCTTGGGAAGGGCTGAAGATCCAGGCGAGGACAAAGAGGAAACCGCCGGCGACCACCATCGCGGCGGCAATGGAGCAGTCGAGCCAGATGCCGAGGTGCATGCCGAGGACCGAGGTCAGCGCGGAGTGAACGAGGCTCAGCGCCATCATCGCGGGTAACCGATGGGTGAGCAGGTATGCGGTGGCGCCGGGAAGGATCAGCATCGCGATCACCAGGATCGCCCCGACAGATTGAAAGGCGCTCACCACCACTACTGAGAGCGCGCACATGAGGCTGTAGTGCATCACGTTCGGCCGGATGCCGAGGGAGGCGGCAAGGCCGGAATCGAAGGAGCTGACGAGCAGTTCCTTGTAGAAAAACAGAATCAGCCCGCCGATCAGGAGCGCCACCGCTCCCATCATCACCACCGGCTCCGGGGCGATTTCGGTTCCGGCGATCGTCACCATCGGTTCCAGTGGCACAAAGGAGATCTCACCGTAGAGAACACAGTCGGCGTCGAGATCGATCTGGTTGGCGTAGAGGCTGATCAGAATCACGCCGATGGCGAAGAGCGTGGAGAAGACGATTCCAATCGCCGAATCCTGCTTCACCCGGGTGCGCTGATGGATCACTTCGATCAGCAATGTCGTCACGATACCAGCCGCGAGAGCGCCGAGGAACATCACCCAGCTCTGACGGCTCTCCGCCAGAAGAAACGCGATCGCGATGCCGGGTAGCACGCTATGGCTGATCGCATCTCCCACGAGCGCCATCCGGCGCAGGATCAGGTAATTGCCGATCAAGCCGCACGCCGCAGTCACAAGAAACCCCATCAGCGCGATCCAGCCGAAGAGCGCCAGGTTTTCGCCCCAGGGCGCCACGATGTGCTGCTGAAAGTCGAAAGAAGGAATCAGTGTTTCCATCTGCTTGGTCGATTAAGCTCCGCCATATCCACGCGGCTCGGGCGGTTGCCGCTCACGGGTGGATGCCTGATGAATACCAGGGATCGGTTTCCCGTGGGGATCATGTACCGGGAAGTTCAGGACGCGCTCCAGTTTCCGCACGGTTTCCTCGCCGAGCAGATGCTCGATCTGTTCCGCGTCGTCATGGACATGGTCGGCCTGAAAGTTTGCGGTATTCGTGAGGTACAGCTCCCAGAGACGGTGATTGCGGACTACCGAGGAGGCCTGACGCCATCCTTCCGGAGTAAGATGCACCGTTCCCCGCGGTGAATCGAAGCTGGCGAGCCCGTGATGCTCCAGCGCGGCGATCTGTTCCCGGGCTTCCTCCAACGTCGCACGACGGCGAGTGGAGAGTTCCTCAATCGTGATCGCCTCGTTCATGAAGTCCCGATTCTCCAGGATGTGGTACATCGACTTGAGCGTGTTTTCCCTCTCGATCCGATGCCTGCGGGACCGATGCCGGAACCATCGAGGCACCACCCCGTGCCGCGGGCCGAAAAGGAACGCGAGCCCAAAGATTGCACTCGCACCGAGGACCATGAAGGGACCGGTCGGAAGGTTGTTCCCGAGGAAGGAAAGGAACGCCCCTAGCGCTCCCGCAAGGAGACCAAACAGCGCGGACATCCAGAGCATCCGGTGCATCCGGTCGGTGAGCAGGTATGCAGCAGCAGCGGGGGTGATCAGCATTGCGGAAACCAGCACCACTCCCACCGCCTGCAACGCCACCACCACGGCAAACGCGAGGAGGAGCATTAGGGTTTCCTGCAGGATACGAACCGGCAGTCCAATGCTCCGCGCGAACACGGCGTCAAAGCTGACCACAAGAAACTCCTTATAAAAGAGAGTGAGCAACAGAGCGCTCAAGCCCGTGGTCGTTGCCATCAGCGCAAGATCACCCCCCCCGATTGCAGCCGCCTGACCGAAGAGGAATTTGTCGATCCCGCTCTGACTCCCCGTCGGCAGCCGCTGGAACATGGTCAAGAGGCAGATGCCCACGGCAAAGAACGTCGCGAGCACCAGCCCCAGAGCCGTGTCCTCCTTCAGCTTCGTGGTTCGGGTGATCCAGCCGACGGTCATCGTCCCGAGCAACCCGGCGGCAGTGGCGCCGATGAAGATCGCCACCGGATCTTTGGTCATGCTCCAGAGAAAACCGAGAGCGACTCCGGGAAGGACGGCGTGGGAGAGAGCGTCTCCGACCAGAGCCATCTTGCGCACGACGAGGAAGCTGCCGAGCAATCCGCAGCTCACACCGAGCAGGATCGAGCCGAAGAGCGCGAAGCGTACGGATTCATCGGATAAGGATAGAAACCGCAGAGCCTGCTGTTTGGCATTTGTCTCAACTACATCCCCGATTTGGGCCGCGCTTGCGAAAACGGTAACCGCCAGGAAAAAGCCAAATGCGAGGATGAGACGGAACGAAAACGTTCTACTAACCAAGATAGTGCTACGGTGGATCGCACCCGAAAGGTGTGCCTGCGCCAGCAGGGCTGTCATGGCCTGAAAGGCCAAAGGAAAATAGCCCAGGGCAAGACCGCGCAGCGGGCGCCGCCCTGGGTTTTTTTGTAAATACGACATGTCCCCTGAAGGGGGACTGGAGTGGTCGCACCAAGGACCGACTCCGCATAACCGCTGGGACTCCGGTGCCCCTTCAGGGCACGAAACTTTTTTGTCTGTTACCCAGGGCGGCACCACGCCTGCGCTGTCGCTTCGGCGTGGTTTGCCTTGGGCTATGTTCCTTTGGCCTTTCAGGCCAATTTCCTGCTCTTCCTTCTCAGGGATCAGGCAGTCTGAAAGCGTAGAAACGTCAGATCGCGACCCACCCTCGCATCTATTCTCGGCGGATGGCTGAACAGCTTCAGACATAGGAGTTCTCTGAAAGTGAATAGTTGAGGGTTGAGAGTTGAGAGCCGTGCACCGCCAGATCGGAGGGGAAGAAATAGCGGAGTCTGAACTGATTACTGATTACTGATTACTTTCTCCACTCCTTCACGCGTTCCCCGCTCGTTGGTGGCTCTCACCTCTCACTTCTCACAGGTCTTCCAAGCTCCGCCACTTCCGACAAAATCGTCAGCCTCCCGCCATACGTCTTCTGCAGCAGCTCGTGGGTGAAGACCTCCTGCGTCGGGCCAAACGCCACCACGCGCATGTTGATAAGGAGCAGGTGATCAAAATACGTCCGCGCCGTCGGCAGGTCGTGGTGCACCACCATGATGGTCTTCCCCCGGCTCTTCAGCTCCTGGAGCAGGGCGATGATGCTTGCTTCCGTCGCCGCATCCACGCCGGCGAACGGCTCATCCATCAGGTACACATCACTCTCCTGCGCCAGGGCGCGAGCCAGGAAGACCCGCTGTTGCTGGCCTCCTGAGAGATTCGCGATCTGCCGGTCCGCATAGGGAAGCATGTGCACCTTTTCCAGGCACTCCCGCGCGATCTCACGATCGCGCCGGGTTGGACGCTGCATCAGGCGGAGATGGCCGTAGCGGCCCATCAGCACCACATCCATCACGTTCACCGGGAAATCCCAGTCCACCGATTCCCGCTGCGGCACATAGCCGACTCGCGTGAGCGCTTTCTTGAACGGCTGACCGAAGATCTTGATCCAGCCGCTCGCCGGCGGGATCACGCCCATGATTGCTTTGATCAACGTCGATTTCCCTGCGCCGTTCGGGCCGATGATTCCGATCAGCTTCCCGGCCGGAACCTGGAGATCCACGCCGTAGAGAACAGGCCGCTTATGGTAAGCAACCGTCAGATCGTGAACCTCCAGCGGCCAGTCGGTCGTGGTGGTCTGCGGAGCGGATAAGAAACTCATTTCAGCGCTTCGACAGCAGTGAGGATATTGTGCTTCAGCATCCCGGTGTAAGTCCCTTCGTCATAGGTGACCCCCGCGACGGTATGCATTTTACCCGGTGCTCCGAGTGCATCTGAGAAAAGCTCTCCGCCAATCTTCGCCCCGGAATCCTTGCTGATCCGCTCGATCGCAGCCCGCGGCACGCTGGTTTCCACGAAGATCGCCTTCAGCTGTTTCTTCCGGATGAAATCCGACACCTTTGCGATATCAGCCAGGCCAGCCTCCGTAGCGGTGGAGATCCCCTGCACGCCGACTACCTGGAAGCCGTATGCCCGGCCGAAGTAGTTGAATGCGTCATGGCTGGTCACGAGGATCCGCTTATCCGCCGGAACGTTTTCCACCTGTTCCCGTGCCCATGTGTGCAGCTTCGCCAGCTCTGCCTTGTAAGCTTCCCCGCGGCGCGCGTACTCGGCCTTTCCTTCCGGATCCGCCTCTCCCAAGCCTTTCACCACCACATCCACTGCCGAAGACCAGAGCCGGGCGTCACCCCAGACATGGGGATCGTGATGCCCCTCAAATTCCGCCGGCTTCAGCAACTCTTTCTCCGGCAGTGTCCCCGCCACTGCATAAACCTTCTTTCCGGCTTTGGCCAAACGGTCAAAGAGCTCACTCATCCGGCCTTCGAGCATGAGGCCATTATAAAAAACAGCCTGCGCTTTCTGCAGGCGGGTGACGTCCGAGGCGCTCGGCTTGTAGAGGTGCGGGTCGATGCCGGGCCCCATGAGCCCGGTGACCTTCACGCGATCACCGCCGACCTGCTTCGCCAGATCAGTGATCATGGAGGTAGTCGTGACCACCTGAACCGGGGCGGCTGCCGCGCTGGAGACACACACAACTGCGAGCAGCGCTCCAATCGCGCGCATGGCTCGCCGTGAATAAGAGAAAACGAACCGTTGCATAGCAGTAAGTTTCTTTAGCCCAACCGTGTTTCGGGTCAACA
>CBINJX010000198.1:0-7739 GCA_966251085.1 uncultured Verrucomicrobiales bacterium | reverse complement strand
TATTCGCGCCAGCTTCAATAAAACTTCTCATTCCGTTATACAGGCGCGATTTCCGCTCTATGCTTCCATCATGAAGTCCCAGTTCCTCTCTGTGGCCGCGGTGATCAGCGCTGTCGCGATCACGCTTCTGGCCACCTTACCCATGTCCCAAGGACAGGCAACTGCTTCCGCAGATGATGTTGCCATTGCTACCCTGATCGCGGAAGTCTCCGCACAACAGGCAGTTATCGCTGAGAACCAGGTCAAGATCGACGAAAAGATCGCCCAGATCTCCGAGGAAGTACGCCAGGCACGGATCTTTGTCGCACGCGGAGGAGGCGCAGCCCGGAAATGAAACGCCTCACCCTTATCACCGCTGTGGCGATCAGCAGCATCGCCCTCACTTTGTCCGTCCGCTCTCAGGTGGCAGTCGCCGCCCCGGCCCAAACCCCACTCGAAGCGCTCCAACTCCTGAAAGCCCGGAACGTAAAAATCATCGAGCAACAAAACGCGACTCTCCAGAAGCTGGAGGAACTGCAGAAAGAGACGCATCAGTTGCGCATCCTGGCACGCCGCACCTAGATGTACGGCTAAAAGACAGGCCACGAAGAGGCACAAGAGATTCAAGGGGAAAGAGCAGGCAGAAGGCCGACGCTCCTTCTTGGGCTTTTTGTGCCTTTTATTTTGGAGAGATGGATTTGTGAGCAATCTCCTTTGCTGAGCCGCACCAAAGCTGCTCGCAGCACAGGCAGCCTCCGCAGCAAGAATGGCCGACGCTGAAACAAAGCGCCCCGCCGTGACTTGAATATCAAATCCCGGCGGGGCGCTAAACCGAACTAAAATCTACCTTCTGGAGCGAGTGCAGGGGGAACTCCCGATCCACCATCTCGGGGTCCCCTCATCACCCACACCGCTACGCCTTCTCAAGGATCTTCTTCACCTCGAGCTTGCGGTAAAGCGTAGCCATGGAAATGCCGAGCATCTTTGCGGCCTTCTCACGGGAGCCGGCGTTGAACTTGATCGTCTCGTCGATGTAGCGGCGCTCCTGCTCGCGGATGTACTCGTCGAGCGTCTGGCCGACCGGCAGCACGCCTGAATGCTCGGGCTGCGGTGCGTGGGCCTGACGAACCACCTGCGGCGGTAGATCGTTTACGCGGATGATTCCATCATCGCACAATGCACAAGCACGTTCGATTGCGTTCTCCAGTTCCCGGACATTGCCTGGCCAGCGATACCCCTGCAGAACGTCGAGTGCTTTCTGGTCGATCTTCTTCGGCTCGGTACCGGTGTGCGCGGCGTTCTTATTGAGGAAATGCTGCACCAGGAGCGGGATATCATCCAGACGCTCGCGGAGAGCAGGCATCTCAATCGGGATCACCGCGAGACGGTAGTAGAGATCCTCCCGGAAGCTGCCGCTCTTGATTTTGTCATGCAGCGTCTCATTGGTCGCCGCCAGGACACGAACGTTGATTGGAACCGTCTTTGTATCACCCACCCGCCGAATCTGGCGTTCCTGCAGGACGCGGAGGAGTTTTGTCTGCAGCGAGACAGCCATCGAGTTCACCTCATCGAGGAAAATCGTTCCCATCTCGGCTTCTTCGAAGAGGCCGATCTTATCCTGCACCGCCCCGGTGAACGCACCCTTCTTGTGACCGAACAGTTCGGACTCCAAGAGGTTTTCAGGAAGAGCCGAGCAGTTGATCGCCACGAAAGGCTGATGCTGGCGGTTGGAATTGAAGTGAAGCGCGCGGGCCACGAGTTCCTTACCCGTGCCGCTTTCACCCTGAATCAGAATGGTCGAATCCGTGTCCGCCACCTTGGCGATCAGATTGTAGATCTCCTGCATCCGCTGGGAGGTACCGATGATGTTCTCGAAGCGGTACTTCTCCTTTACGATCTGGCGCAGGTTGCGGATCTCGCGGCGATCGTGCTGATGATCGAGAGCGCGCTGAATCGCCAGCTGAAGCTCGTCCACCTTGAACGGCTTGGTGATGTAATCGTACGCGCCCATCTTCATCGCCTCGATGCCGGTCTCCAGCATCTTGTAGGCGGTGATCATAATGACCGGCGTCCCAGGCAGCACTTCCCGGCACTCCCTGAGCACCTCCATACCGCCAATCTTGTCCATTCGGACGTCAGTGATAACGAGCTGCGGCGCATGAGTAGCGAGGCTTTCGATTGCCTTTTGCCCGGAAGAATAAGCAACCGTCTGGTGACCACGTTCCTGACAGATGTCCGATATCACCTGAACCATCGCCGGATCATCATCGATAATGAGAATACGCGCCATAAGAGCTGAGAGAGTCTTTAGGGGGATGTGGGTGGTGGAAATTTCGCGGTTTTGAGACTATTTCAGGTTTGAGAAATAGGAAGTGCTAAGTTGTGTAAATTTTGAGAATCACTTCCGGGTTGCGTTTCCTCGGTCCGGTAAGAATCACTAATGCCATGCCCACCATCTCCGATTCCCAAATCCGGGAAGCTCTCGCCAAGGTTCGCTACCCCGGTTTCAGCCGTGACATCGTCTCTTTCGGCCTAGTGAAGGAGGTGCACGTAGAGGGCAACAATGTTGTCGTTCAGCTCGCCCTGACGACGAACGATCCGAAGGTCCCTCAACAGATCAAAGAGGAGTCTGAGGCCGTGCTGAAGGATTTGCCGGGAGTAGGCGCGGTAAACGTCCGTATCGATATTCATGCCCCAGCCCAGCCTGCAGCCTCTCTCGGCGCAACGAAGATCGAGGGAGTGAAACACGTGATTGCGGTAGCGAGTGGCAAGGGCGGAGTCGGGAAATCGACGGTAGCGGCCAACCTGGCGATGGCTCTTCAAGCCGCCGGAAATCGGGTCGGTCTCTGCGACTGCGATCTTTATGGGCCGAGCGTTGGGCTGATGTTTGGAACCAACGAAAGGCCGATGGCGGACGCGGACACCAACCGAATCATCCCGATCGAACGGTACGGGCTCCAGCTCATGAGCATGGGCTTCCTTCTCGACGATGCCTCCCCTGCGATTCTTCGCGGGCCGATGGTAACGAAGTATACCCAGCAATTTCTCCGTCAGGTCGATTGGAGCGATCTCGACTTCCTTGTCCTGGACCTTCCCCCGGGCACAGGCGACATCCAGCTGACGATCGTCCAGACCGTCGCTCTCGCGGGCGCGGTGATCGTCACTACCCCGCAGGAGGTAGCGCTCATCGACGCCCGGAAAGCAGCATCCATGTTCTCCAAGGTGAATGTCCCAATCCTAGGGATCATCGAAAACATGAGCTACTTCCTCTGCCCGAGTGACGGCAAACGCTACGACATCTTCGGCAGTGGTGGTGGCCAGCGGGAAGCAGAGCGTCTTGGCGTGCCACTTCTCGGTCAGGTCCCGATCGACATTCCTACGCGCGAAGCGGGTGACCGAGGAATGCCCGTCACCGGGGCTGATCCGCAAAGTGCCGTTTCTGCGGAATTTCTAAAAATCGGGAGAAACCTTGCCGCTTCTTTGAACGCATGATAATTAAGCAGCTAAACATCCCCTAAGTTTTGCCGGCCTTTTCTCCCTACGGCCAAAACTATTGACGCCCCGAACCCCTTTTCAGAGACTAATGCGAGCTATGAGCACCCCAGCGGATGCAACTTCCGATTTGGTGAAAGAGTCACTCCTCTACAAGGAGTTCCTCGCTGAGCGTGAGGAAATCCTCCGGCATAAGTGGATCGAAAGCGAAAAGGCGGGGCACGATATTGGGTTTGAGAAAGCACTTCTGGATTGGATCGTGAAGCATCGCTCCTCCTGGCGCCAACAGCGGCAGGAAGCCCAGGGCCGTTCGTAATCCGTTACCTATCTCTTTTCCAAAGGGCTCAAAACGACTCCGTAAGGAGGTTCGTTTTGAGCCTTTTGACTTTTTCCGATTGCACTCACGGCGGTTTCGCGTTTCGAAGTTTACGCGTTCCTTGAAGGTAGTCCCGTGAGGCTGCCAAGGTTCTCTATGACACCCTTACCTACTCCACCGTTCCCCGGTGCCGCGCTCATTCTCGACGCGCCCACCATCGACCGCGCGCTCAAGCGGATCGCCCACGAAATCATCGAGCGAAATCTCGACCTCTCGCGTGTAGCCCTGATCGGCATTCCTTCACGCGGTGTGGAGATCGCCCGCCGGCTCGCCGAATTCATCTTCCAGTTCGAAGGCACTCGTGTTGAGACAGGCGCCATCGACGTCTCGATGCATCGCGACGATCTGCATACCCGCAAGCGGATCTGGCCGGTACAGCCGACTCGGCTGCCGCACGATATCTCGGAGAAGACTCTGATCCTCACCGATGACGTCCTTTTCTCCGGCCGCACCATTCGTGCCGCCATGGATGCGATCTCCTCGTTTGGACGTCCGCCCCGTATCCAGCTCGCGGCATTGATCGACCGCGGTCACCGCGAACTGCCGATCCGAGCGGACTACGTCGGCAAAAATCTTCCGACCGCTTACGATCAGCGTGTCTTTGTCCGGTTCCAAAACGTGGACGGCGAGACGGACGCCGTATGGATCGAAAAATAACCCAGCGCGCCGATGCAAACCGATCCCCTTTCCACTCCCACTCCCTGGACGCGCAAAGATCTGGTCTCGATCCGGGACCTCAGCGCCGACGAAATCCGCACAGTTCTCGATACCGCCTCGGCTTTCAAAACCGTAGGCACCCGTGAGATCAAAAAAGTGCCTGCTCTGCGCGGCAAGACGATGGTCAACTTCTTCGTCGAGCCGAGTACCCGTACGAGGGTCTCCTTCGAACTCGCGGCACATCGGCTCAGCGCGGATGTGATCAATGTCGCAGCCACGCAATCGAGCCTTACCAAGGGCGAGACGCTGAAAGATACCGCTCTCAACCTTGAGGCGCTGCACGCGGATATCATCGTACTCCGGCACAGCTCGGCGGGCGCTTCGCTGTTCCTGGCAGAGCGGCTCAAAGCGAGCGTGATCAATGCGGGTGACGGTGCGCATTCGCACCCCACACAGGCGCTTCTCGATACCTTTACGATTCGCGAACACAAAGGACGCATCGAGGGACTGCATGTCGCGATCGTCGGCGATATTCTGTTCTCCCGCGTCGCTCGGTCGAATATTCATGCGCTCATCAAGCTCGGTGCGAAGGTCACGCTTGTAGGTCCTAGAACGCTCGTGCCACGCGAATTCGAGCAACTCGGCTGCACGGTTACGCATGATTTCGATGCCGTGCTGCCGGAGGTGGACGTGGTCAACCTGCTCCGCATCCAGCACGAGCGTCAGCGCAAGGAGTACTTCCCGAGCCTTGGTGAATACACAGCCCTCTTTGGCCTGACCAAACCACGCGCTGAAAAGCTGAAGGCAGACTGCCTGATCATGCATCCGGGCCCGATCAACCGCGGTGTCGAGATCGACAGCGATGTCGCGGATAGTGGCCCTTCGGTGATTCTCGAGCAGGTGACCAACGGCCTCGCGGTGCGGATGGCGGTGCTGTATCTTTGCGCGGGGGCTCGCGCGTGACCATGCATCCTGCGATTCGGCGGCTGATAGCGACATGCGCCCTGGCGCTGATCCTCCTCGCATTCCCCGCGCTCGGAAATGCACATCAAGATCCTCAGGGGGACGTACATCCCACGGTGCAGGTTGAGGATGGGAAATTCGTTGTTTATTTCAGCAGCAACACCGAACCAAAGATCGAGACGCCCGGTGAACCCGGTGAACCGAATAGCCGAAGGGAACCTGTTTATAAGACGGTGTTATCCCCGGAGGGGAAGGTACTGGAACAGCGCGTTCCCGTTCAGCCCAGTCCAGATCTCTTCCCTGAGTGGCTGAAGCGTTTGCGGGATGGTGATCCATTTGGCGTGTTTGACCAACAGAAAGAACCGCTGCTCCCCGCCGAATGGCCGGACGGAAAGCGTCCAGATGATCTGAAGGGGATCACTATTTTTGGAAATCGCGTGTTCTTCTATTTTACCGGAGGAAAGGACGAATCCTTCCGGATGGGAGTTTACGACCTCGATCAGAAGAAACTCCTGCAGTCCGCCGTCATCGGAAATCCGGGTCGGATTTATTCCTTTGCCAGCGCCTCGGAGGTGATTGCCCGAGAGAACGAAGCGTGGATTGCCTGGATCGAGGAGCGGAACGTGAAGCGGGAACCGAGTCCGGACGGAACGGCGGGCTCATACAGCTCCGATACCCAAGTTGTTGTGAGCCGTTGGGATCTTGAGAAAAACCGCGTCACTCATCTCCCAATCCGGCAGACAATCAATGACAACATCTCCCTGTCGCTGAATCGAATCGGCGATCACCTGCTCGTCGCCTGGCACGAAGGAATCGGCGCCAGCGGTTCGCGGATCGAGATCAAGCATATCGATCTCTCCACCGCAAACTTCACTGCGGAACTCCCCTTATCGCCCCTTCCAAGTAATGTCCTCAAATCACTCTCTTCTCCGTAACGGCCGAGTCATCGATCCCGCAAATAAGCGCGATGAAGTCGCCGACCTGCTTCTCGTCGATGGCCGCATCGCCGATCTCTCGGAACTTTCCAAACTCAAATCCGCCCCCACTGAAATTGATTGCACTGGAAAGGTCGTCGCTCCGGGGCTGATCGATATCCACGTTCACTTCCGCGAACCCGGTCAGAGCCACAAGGAGACGATCGCCAGTGGTTCACGCGCCGCGGCTGCGGGCGGCTTCACCAGCGTCGTCTGCATGCCGAACACGGCTCCATGTGTGGACAACGCCAGCGTGGTCACCTGGATTCAGGAAAAGGCGAAAGCCGAGGCCTGTGTGAACATCTACACCACGGGCGCGATTACCAAGGGGCTCGCCGGTGAGGAACTGGCGCCAATCGGCTCGCTCAAGAAAGCCGGTGTAGTGGCGCTGACAGATGATGGCCATTGCGTGCAGAGTCATGAGGTGATGCGCCGGGCGCTGGAATACGCCGGGATGTTTGACCTCGTGGTGATGGACCACTGCCAGGACTACAGCCTTGTCGGTAAAGGTGTGATGCACGAGGGCTACTGGTCCACGCTGCTCGGACTCCCCGGTTGGCCCGCCGCTGGCGAAGAAATCATCGTGCAGCGCAATGCGCTCCTTTCGGAAGTGACCGGCACGCACATTCACTGCCAACACCTCAGCGCGGCAGGAAGCGTTCGGATTCTCCGCGAAGCTCGCTCCCGTGGCATCCGGCTCTCGGGTGAGATCTGTGCGCATCACATCGCCATCACCGACGAGACGATCCAAGGCTACGATACCAACTTCAAAATGAACCCTCCGCTTCGCAGCCAGGAGCATGTCGAGGCGCTTATCGAAGGAATCGCAGACGGGACAATTACCATCCTCGCCAGCGATCACGCCCCGCATGCGGGGTTTGAGAAAGAAGTGGAGTTTGATCAGGCACCGTTTGGCATCCTCGGTCTTGAGACGGAACTCGGTCTTTTCCTCGATATCCTTCTCCACAAACGGAAGGCGATCGATCTGCCACGCCTGATCGAGCTTTACACAAGCAATCCGGCCAAGTTGCTCGACCTCGATCGTGGAACGCTCAGTGTAGGTGCTGCAGCGGATGTGACGGTGATCGATCCGGACCTGGAGTGGACAGTCGATAAGAACGCCAGCGCTTCCCGCTCCCGGAATACGCCGTTTCACGGCTGGGAGCTCAAGGGGCGCGCGGTGCGCACGATTGTCTCAGGCGAGACGGTCTGGGCGCTGTAGGCTCACAGCAACTTGCTATTCTTGCTGCTGGAAGTGCTCGATCACGCCGCCGATTGACTTTGCGCCCGGCGCAATA
>CBINJX010000197.1:0-7756 GCA_966251085.1 uncultured Verrucomicrobiales bacterium | reverse complement strand
GGGGCCAGGAGGAGGGGCTTTGCGCCGGGATCTGTGGGTGCGTCAAACAGGTGCACGTCGTCGCGCAGACAGTAGAGCACCGGCCCGGCCTCCACCTTCACCGGCTGAATCATATCCTCCACGAGCGCGAGATCTTCTCTGCGCAGAGTGGCTAGGCGGCGCTGGCGCAGGCGTGTCAGCACGCGCCATCGGCGGGCTTCGTCGCCTTCGCTTGGAATGCTCGAAAGCACCTCCGGCGGAAGCACCCGCTCGGGCAGATCGTACACGCGCCGGAACGCGCGGCGGCGGCTGATCAGGACGCGTCCGTGAAAGAAGAGCTTTTCCAGCACGACTTTCACCTCACGCCCGGTCGTGCCCCACGCAGTAACAGCGCGGCCCTGATGGGTGATATCATCCGAGGTAAGCGGGCCGCGTTCTCCGATCTCACCGAGGATATGCTTTGCGAGTTCCTCTTCGGCAGCATTCAGCTTTCCACCGTATCCCTCTGCGACGGTTCTGCGCCGGTGCATCTCGGATTGGAGATGCGGCCACGCATTGCGGGTGAAGGCAACGAGGATGCCCGCTCCGGGAAGGTAATGTTCAAAGCCAGGGCGTGAGGGGTGATGGATGTGCTCGCTCAGGTCACCTTCGCAATAGTTCTGCACCCGATTGCGAAGGATCAGATCGTGCATTCGCCCACAGACATTGATGGGGTCGATCTGGATGTAGCCGTGGTGTGCCAGGGCTGATGCTACATCCGGTGCGGGAGTGTCCAACAATAGCACGCGGCGCAGAAAGCGGCGGGCGGTAAGGGCATCGACATGAATCGCAGGCGGGAGCACGGAGGAGGAGCATGCGATGCGAATGTGGATGCTGTCGATACACGGGGCGCATATGGAGTGCGGCGGCAAGCGCGGGCAAAGGCGGGGCGCGACGCCGCTTTGGAGGGAGAGTTGTGATCCTGCGCAGGAGATGTGTGTAGCTATGCGTGCGCTCACCTGGGGCGTGAGCGGTGGGCTGAGCAGCGCGTCCACACAAAGCCGCGCTTTCTCTCAGGCACGGTTCTCGACCTCCCGCTCCCGACCGCCTTTCCCCCGGCAAAGCGGTGTCGCGCTGTCGCTTGCCGCCGCACTCCAAAAGCACCCCGTTCGGCTGGCCCTCACAACGTAGGCGGATCGCTCGCGGGGAACGACTCGATCGATTGCTCGTCCGCCTGTGCATCCGCATGGATATCACCCGCGATCGCTGCGACTGGAGCGGCAGCGAGTCCGCGCGATACTGCCTGCGGCTGATCCCATCCGATGAGGAGTTGGCGCACCACAAACGGTAGAATGCCACCGTGCTGGTAATACGAGATTTCCTGCGGGGTATCGATCCGGATAATCGCGCGGAACTCCCCGCCCGTGCCATCCTCACGGCGGAAGCGGACGGTCACGTCGCGCCCCTCCTCAAGTCCGCTCGAGAGCTTCTCGTCGAGTCCCTGGATATCAAACGTCTCTTCCCCCGTGAGCCCCAGCGATTCGGCGCATTCCCCCGGACGGAACTGCAATGGAAGGATTCCCATGCCAACCAGGTTGGAACGGTGGATGCGCTCAAAACTCTCCGCGAGCACGGCGCGGATACCGAGAAGCTTCGGTCCTTTTGCTGCCCAGTCGCGGCTGGAACCCGAGCCGTACTCTTTGCCGGCAATCACGAGAAGCGGCACATCGTTTGCCTGATACCGCATCGAGGCATCGAAGATGGAGGTGATCTCACCGGTCGGGAGATACTTGGTGAAGCCTCCCTCCGTGCCAGGGGCGAGTTGGTTTCGCAGGCGGATGTTGGCAAAGGTGCCGCGCACCATCACCTCATGGTTTCCACGACGCGAGCCGTAGGAATTGAAAAACTCGGGAGCGACGCCGTGATCCATGAGATAATGTCCGGCCGGGGAATCCTTGCGGATACTTCCCGCGGGCGAGATGTGATCGGTGGTCACGCTGTCACCAAGCATTACCAGCACTCGCGCATCACGGATGTCCTCGACGTGCTCGGGAGGAAGCCGGGTCATGCCTCGGAAATACGGAGGACGCTTCACGTAGGTGGACGCCGGGTCCCATTCGAAAAGGTCGCCCTCGGGCACACTGAGCCCCTGCCAACGTTCATCTCCGGTAAACACCTCGGAATAGGTTTCCCGGAACATGTCGGACTGCACGGCACCCTCGATTACGCGGCGCACTTCGCTGTCCGCCGGCCAGATATCCCGCAGAAAGACAGGATGCCCTTGAGCATCCGCCCCAAGCGGCTCACTCGAGAGATCGATGTCCATGCGGCCAGCCAGCGCATAGGCAATGACGAGCGGAGGCGACATCAGGTAGTTTGCGCGGACTTGGGAATTGATGCGCCCTTCGAAGTTCCGGTTTCCGGAGAGCACCGAGCAGACTACGAGATCGTTTTCCTGCACCGCGTCAGCAACAGCAGGAGGAAGCGGCCCCGAGTTGCCGATGCAGGTTGCGCATCCATAACCAACGATATGGAATCCGAGTTGCTCGAGATACGGAGTGAGCCCCGCTTTTTCGTAATACTGCGCCACCACCTTCGAGCCAGGAGCGAGTGACGTCTTCACCCAAGGCTTCGGTTTGAGTCCACGCTGGGCCGCGTTCCGCGCCAGCAGACCGGCGGCAATCATGACGCTCGGATTGGACGTGTTCGTGCAGCTGGTGATGGATGCGATCACGACTGCTCCATGGTCGATGCGATCGGCGTCAATCTTCCCATCGCCGGCCGGCGGCGCCTCGTTTCCACCCTCTCCCCAGACAACAGTCTCTCCACCGGCAGCACCTCCTTTTACCGAACGCACTTTGCTACCATTTGAGGTGAGTTGCGGCAGAGCGTCGGTGAAGGATGCCTTCGCTCGTGACAGCGACACGCGATCCTGTGGCCGGCGCGGACCGGCAATGCTCGGCTCCACGGTCGAGAGATCGAGCACGATAGTGTCGGAGTACTCCGGCTCGATGGCATCGGAGGTATGAAAAAGTCCCTGCTCCTGCATGTAATGCTCTACCATCTGCACGTGAGTTTCGGGCCGTCCCGTGAAGCGCAGATAACGCAAGGTCTCCTCATCCACCGGGAAGAAGGCACAGGTGGCGCCGTACTCCGGCGCCATGTTGCCAATGGTGGCACGGTCCGCCACCGGGAGTGCGGAAATTCCCGGACCGAAAAACTCCACAAACTTTCCGACGACTCCTTTGGCGCGGAGCATTTGGGTCACAGTGAGCACCAGATCGGTCGAAGTCGCCCCCTCCGGAAGCGAGCCTTGCAGGCGGAAGCCGATCACCTGCGGGATCAGCATCGAGACAGGCTGACCGAGCATTGCGGCTTCGGCTTCGATGCCGCCTACCCCCCATCCGAGAACACCGAGCCCGTTTACCATGGTGGTGTGGGAATCGGTGCCAACGAGAGTGTCCGGAAAAACCCAGGGCCGAGCCGAACCGTATTCGTGTGAAGAGAAGACCACGCGCGCGAGGAATTCGAGATTCACCTGATGCACAATGCCGGTGTCCGGCGGTACCACCTGGAAATTGGCGAAGGCGCGCTGTCCCCAGCGGAGAAATGCATACCGCTCTCGGTTGCGGACAAATTCCAGGTCGGCATTGATCCGCTCCGCATCCGGAGAACCGAATGCATCGACCTGTATCGAATGATCGATCACCAGTTCGGCGGGAAGAAGCGGATTGATCTTTTTCGGGTCACCGCCGAGCGACTGCATCGCTTCACGCATCGCGGCGAGATCGACCACGGCGGGAACTCCGGTGAAATCCTGCAACAGTACACGAGCAGGCTGGAAGGCGATCTCCTGACAGGGTGTAGCTTTGGGATCCCAATCGATCAGCGCATTGATCTGCTCGCGCGTAACCGTCACGTCGTCCTCATGCCTAATTAGATTCTCGAGCAGGATCCTCAACGAATATGGGAGCCGGGCGAGGCGTTTTCCATTTCTGCCCAATCCTCGGAGACTAAAGTATCCAAACTCGCGCTCCCCAATCTCCAAAATGTCCTGTGTCTCCCTTGCGCTCATATAACGGTTGAGAGTTGAGGGTTGAGAGTCGCGAGATAGCGCATGCATTCCCCCTCTTGCGCCCATTGCGCCTGCTTCTTTGTGGCCGGCCTTTGACTGCTTTCTCTACAAGCACCGCACCTCATATATCCTCCTTGTGGTTGAAGATCACACGCTGTGGCTGATCGGCGGTTTCCCCGGTGATGAGTCGCGCGTCGCGGGCAAACGTCAGGTACGCCCAGAACCACTGGAACAACACAATGGCGCGGTTGCGAAATCCGATCAGGAAGATCAGATGCACCAGCAGCCAAGTGAGCCAGGCGAGGACTCCGCCATAACGGAACGGACCGATCTCAGCCACTCCCGCGCGGCGTCCAATGGTCGCCATGCCACCCTTGTCGCGGTAGTGAAAAGGTTCCATCGACGCGCCCCGGATCGCTCGCAGAATATTTTCCGCGGCGTGTTTGCCCTGCTGAATGGCCACGGGCGCCACGCCCGGCAGCGGCTTGCCGCCTTCCTGATGCGAGAAGTTTGCGCAGTCGCCCAGTACCAGCACCTCCGGGTGTCCAGGCAGTGAGAGATCGGCATTCACGATCACGCGTCCGGCGCGATCCACCTCCATGCCGGATTTGCGGCCGAGTTGGGATGCCTCGTTTCCAGCGGCCCAGATCACCGTGTGTGACGGGATGAATTCATCGCCCACCTGCACGCCTTCCGGCGTGAGGTTCTCCACTTTTGCATTGAGCCGCACCTCCACCCCGATCTCCTCGATCTGCTTCCGCGCCTTTTCAGAAAGCTCCGGATGAAAGGCCATGAGCACCTTCGGCGCAGCATCCATCAGGAGAATACGCGCATCGCGCGGATCGATGTGGCGGAAGTCGTTTCGCAGGGTATGCCGCGCGATCTCAGCGATCGCTCCCGCCATTTCAACTCCCGTCGGGCCCGCCCCCACAATCACGAAAGTCAGCGCGGCGCGGCGCTCGGGTGAATCCGGCATCTTTTCGGCTTCCTCGAACGCGCAGAGGATGTGGCGCCGAATCTCGATGGCATCCGGCAAATCTTTCAATCCCGGTGCAAACCGTTCCCACTCTGGTTTTCCAAAATACGAGTGCCTCGCGCCCGTGGCGAGGATCAGGTAATCGTACTCCACCTCCATGTCATGCCCGATCACCTTGCGGGCATTCAGGTCCACCTGCTCTACGGTGTCCATCAGTATGCGGACATTCCGGGCGCGGCGCAGTACCGATCGGATCGGTTGCGCGATGTTTGCCGGCGAGAGTGTACCGGTCGCAACCTGATAAAGCAGCGGCTGGAAGAGGTGGTAGTTATTCTTGTCGATGAGAGTCACATCGACGGGGACATTCCGGAGACTCTTCGCAGCATTCATCCCGGCAAAGCCACCGCCCACGATTACTACGCGCGGCGACCTGTCTCCATGTTGTCCGTTGGCTGTTCCTTGTGATCCTGTCATTTGCAGAAGTCGCCCGCAGTTGACCGCGCTTGTTTGAGAAACAATGCCATGCACCGGGAGTTTACCTGGCGCAGCTTCCGAAGCGCGGAGATCGCTCCGCGAATGTAGGTGCAGCGGGCGGACTCCGTGACGTCTGAATTGCGGAGTCGCCGCCGCTCGGTTGGCTGACCTTCCTGATCAGCAGGTCCGGAGAACGTTATCGGCTTTGGTTACCTGAACGATAATCGTCTTTTTGTTCTTCTTTCCCGCACCACCGCTAGCGATGAGAGAACTGCTGAATGAGACGGAGAGAAATGCCACGCAAACCACGGCGAGATATGTTTTGTGAGCCATAATTGCATGGGTTTCGTACTCCCGGTCTGCGGCGGTCCTGCGGGGTTTTTCTCAACACAGGCATTCAGGGAGAACCTGAGTGAGCGGGTGAATTGCGATCCGGCGGGCAGTTACCGACCACGATAAAGCCCCGGCAAGATCTTTTCCGAGCCGTTACTCCAAGTCCATGATATGGACGGCGAGTTCCTCGCAAAGCTCGCGGGTTCGCTGCGTGCAGGCACGGGCATGCATGAAGTCGAGCATGGTAAGAATGGCTCGTGCTTCCTGGAGTTCCCCGGCTTTTGCAATGGAGCAGTCGGACACCGGGGGAAGCACACGCAGCCCTGCCAGACGCCGGACGAGATCCGAATTTTCGTGCAGCCACCGGAAGAGCATCTCCCGGTTGAGTTTTCCGTCCTGCATCGGACAGCCGGCATCGACAACCAGCTGGATGAATGCACGGCAGACGCCGAGATGGTCGGCCAATTCCTCGGCGCGCATCAACACGTAGTCGCCGGGATCAGGGGTGTAGTCGTCCATATTTGTGAGGCAGGGATTCGTGGTACTGGGGAGGCGCGCACTGGATCGCTCCCCATTGGGCCACAGGCCTTGCCGTGAAGTCCTCAATGTTGATGAAGGTTCAGCCAGAATTTATATACGGGTTTTCCCCACCTGTGAGTACAAGCGGGTAGAGACGGAGGCAGCACTCGGTATTCTGTACCTAGAGCCTATCCGAAATGGCTCCCGATCTTGATGTTACTCATCATCTTATTCTGAGCAGTCCCGCTGCTGAAGGAGCGTAGAATTAAGAATAAGATTACGATTACGAGGCGCTCCTGTTCGGAGAGGCTTCCAGAGGGCAGAAGTGACAGCGAGTTACACCCGAACGCGCCCGGAGCAGGAGACGTCCTTCTTAACCTTATTCTAAAACCAACTCCTGCGCTCTCAGGCCCGCAGTTCCGGAAACAGAGTGTAAGAATAGGAAGAGGCTTAAGGGTAAGAACTCCATGACCGACTCGTATGACTGGAAGCCGCTGTAAGTGGGGGCGAGCTCTTGGGCTGACACTTGCCACTCGATACTTTCTTTCGCCGGCTGAAACAGACCTTCCCAGCACTCCGCTCCGAAATGTACCTGTTGCCGCGGGTAACAAGCCCGATCATACACATGAAAAACTATCTCGTATTCCTGAAGGACGGCAATGCCGTCACGGTCAAGGCTGATTCAATCGCCAAGATGGCCGAGGGCATGGTGCTCCTGCAGAGCAGCCAGGGAGAAATCGTCGCCGCATTCACGATCGCTGAGATCTCGGGCATCGCGCTCGAGGAATCGGTTGTTTCGGAATAAATGCCTGAGGCGCCCTGAGGGAGCATTCACCTTCCTCAGGGTCACCCTTAGGTGTTAACCGGGGTGTCGCCGAAACACTGGACCGAAGGGCACGCTGCGAACTGCTTTAGCTATGAAGCGTAAACCACACGTTACATCGATCTTCGCAGTCGCAGTCGCAGGTGCTCTCGCAGCTACCGCCTCCGCCCAGACCCCGGGTGCCGCCACATCCGGTCAGGGTACCGGCGCCACGGGTGCCGCGGCAGGTGGTACGACAACCACACGGGCTGGCGGCGAGACCGAAGCTTACATCCGCGAAGGAGTCATCAAGCAGGACGGCAAACTTTATCAGGTGCGGAAGATCACCAAGGACACGAAGATGGAGGACATCAAAGTGGACGAAAGTGGCACCGTCACTCTCAAGGGCGGCAAAAAGGTTGAGCTGAAGGAAGGCCAACTGGTGACGCCCGAGGGCAAGATTATCACTGTTCCGGGGCATGCTGACGCTTCGATGAGCCCCGGCACAACCGGCGCAGGCGCCGGTGCACGGCCCGGTGCAGCTACTGGAACGGGCACAACGGGCACTGGCACAACCGGCACCGGAGCCCCCGGTACTGGCGCAACCGGCACTGGCACC